>SXJH01000189.1 GCA_005779435.1 Nitrosomonas sp.
ATGTTCCATTGTTATCACTCCAGGGTTCTCCGACTAAATGTCGGATTTTCTCATCCATAGGGTGGAAACTTTTCAATGTTGATTTCACCCTTTCCCTGGTAATTTTTGCATGTTGATTAACAGGCACGGGCGCACTCGCCCTACAAAAGGGGGAAAATCAGGTGAAAACGCATCAAGAATGGCAGGTTGAGCGGAATAGGTTGCTGCAATGGCAACTTTTAGCGGTGAAATTTTGGGTATGACGCGGAACAGAACCTGATGGCGCCGCACCGATCAGAGAGATATTTCCATAACAAGAAAATTTATGACAACCCCGCCGGGCTTGTCCAACAAACGGTTCAGATTGTGGCTCGCTTCGCGATCACAATCTAACCTTACTCGTTGGGCGTCATTTTTCAAGCCTCACCGTAGCACAATGCACCATGCGGTGGTACCATGCCGATCATGTACGGATGCTGCCGCATTAATCCATCTAATGCGCGAAATGAAAGGTCGTTCATCTTTCTTGGACAAGCGATGTCAAGACGCGACCCCGTAGCGTTGCGAGCATCCGCGACGTGATTTTGTTTCCGCAGTTACGGCGGGAGGATTAGGAAAAGCAAGGGAATCCGTCAACGATCATGAAACGTGGTTTTTATGGATGAGTTATGTCAAGACGCGACCCCTTTTTGTGTGCTATCGATAACAACCGGCGGCCTAAAGTGGTGCCGCAGGAATAATTGGATTGGATGAAAGCTAAACTGGCTTGACTATTAAGCCGCGCGCAGATTTGCTACCAGTTCTTTACCAGCACACCAGCAATCGCTTGCCAAATCGGGGGCGTCCCTATATGTTGACAACATTTAATAACAGGTTACCGAAATGCTGAATCAACCCCAACGTGCGCATATTTACCAGAATCACCATTTTGACAGCACGCGCTGGGATTATTTCGAATCGCGCGCTGATGATATCGTCATCGCAACATCCTACAAAGCCGGCACGACGTGGACGCAAGCGATTGTTGCGCATCTGCTCTTCCCGGACGGGAATTTCCCGGCACCGCCTACGCAAATGTCGCCGTGGCTGGACATGCGGATTATTCCGCTCGAATTGGTTCTGAACAACTTGAAGGCGCAACAGCACCGCCGCTTTATCAAGACACACTTGCCGCTCGATGGCGTGCCTTATAATGAAAAGATCAAATACCTCTATATCGCCCGCGATACCCGTGATGTCTTCATGTCGTTGTGGAATCACTATACCGGCATGAAGGAAGAGATGCTAATGCTCCTGAATATGCTGCCTGGGCGCATGGGGGACGAACTCCCGCCGCCACCGGATGATATTCATACCTTCTGGCGGAATTGGATAACCCGCGGCTCGTTCGCGTGGGAAACCGACGGCTGGCCGTACTGGTCGCACCCCTCCAATGTTCAATCCTGGTGGAATTTCCGTCATCTGCCCAACATTCAGTTGTTCCACTACAGCGACATGCTTGCGGACACCGAGCGTGAGGTTCGCCGCATCGCTGCATTTCTGGAGATTGATGTGCCCGAGCAAGCATGGGACGGCATCATCAAAGCGATCTCCTTTGCAGAGATGAAGCGCCAGGGCGAGCTGTATGCGCCGGGGGGCGGTCAATTCTGGAAGGGCGGAGCGGAGACGTTTATGCACAAAGGCACCAATAACCGCTGGCGCGACGTACTCTCTGACGAAGAACTGGCGCTTTATGACATCGCTTGCGGGCGTGCGTTGACTCCGGATTGCCGGGGTTGGTTGGAGAATGGTGGAACGATTTGACGGGGTTTTGTTGGGTTGTGCGAGTATTGCAGTACGTTTAGGAACCTTTTCCCTGTTGCATTGCACCGAATTTTCATTCGGTGCAATAAGAGCCATGCCCTACCTTGGTTTTGATTTAGATTATCACTCGATTGATGCGCCTCCTTACATCGGCACATCCTACCGTGCTATTGTTCGAATGCAAATCAATTTCGCTATACTTCATGTCGGCCTCCTGTTTGTTAAAGCAAGTTCGTAAGCTCACTTTAACTCCACTGCGCTATGCAGCGGGAGGTCGGCTAGATGATTTTCAGACCCATTTTTTCGTAATAGTATGTCAAGATGTGACCCCTTTTTGCTCTTTGGCGGGGAAATGAAGATTATCCGCACCCGCATCAAGCCATTCAGCCACCGATTACGGACTCTTGCGTCAAACAGGGAGATGGCCGCGTAACGCAACACACACCGCCAACCTGCCGGACTCGGCAGGCACGGGCGCACTCGCCCTACAAAAGGGGGGAAATCAGGTGAAAACGCATCAAGAATGGCAGGTTGAGCGGAATAGGTTGCTGCAATGGCAACTTTTAGCGGTGAAATTTTGGGTATGACGCGGAACAGAACCCGATGGCGCCGCACCGATCAGAGAGATATTTCCATAACAAGAAAATTTATGACAACCCCGCCGGGCTTGTCCAACAAACGGCTCAGATTGTGGCTCGCTTCGCGATCACAATCTAACCTTACTCGTTAGCCGTCATTGCGCTGCGGGTGGGTTCGCCGCACAAAGTTTTTCCGCCAAACTGTGCATCTGGCTCAGCAGGCCGTGAAGTTCTTCGAAAGAGATCGTGCCCCGACTGCTCTCTATTCCGGTATTCGTGATCCAAATGCCAGAAGTCGCAGTTGCCGGAAGTTTCTCCCCGTGAATCATTCTGTCCATGTGTTTCGAATCAACGTAAACTGTTTGCATCCGTTCCTCGGCAGTATCGCTTCCCGGTTCGTATAACTTTTCTCCGATTGCTGAGGCAAGGAGTTCGTAGCCTTGGTAGCACTGCGCGATACATATCTCAAAGTGTGTAAGTGACTTGAAGTACGGCGAGACGACGTTTCTGGGCGATGCTATGTGTTCCTGGAGCATGCGCCTCGCTTCGCGATAGGCGGCACTAGCGCCCTCAGAGCGCCGAAGAAAGTTAAAAAGGTATGCCTTGGGCTTCGGTTGTAGGTCGAACTGAAATATCGATTTGAGAATGAAGGTGTTTAGCCATTTCGGCTCGTCAGAAAGTTCCTCGGCACCACATTCCGTTAGTTCGGATAGCTTGTGGGCAATGTAGTTGTCCAGAAGGTAGTTCGTCGGTTGCGCGTTTCCCATGCTGGCGAGGTAGGCTCGCTTTATTCCGCCGCAGTTTGGACAAGGAAGACGCGCTTCCGTTGTGTCATGCTCGTGTTCAATCGGTATGCCGCAGTCACCGCATTCAATAGTGGCAGTTACGTTGGTCATGACGGCTAACGACAAGCTAAGCGGCGAACCAAAGCAGAGCGAAGCGCCGCTTTGGTTCGTCCGGCGACCGCTACTGCGGGCGCAAACTTCAGCGCCTTGTTGGGCTTAGGCACGCCCCACGGTTTATCCACAAGCATCCATATTTCCAAAATTCTGATGTTCTTTTGTCCAGCCAATGAGCCCGCTTTTAGTCTTCATTTTTACTCACCAAATTGATTTTTGAAATTTTTTCCTTTTACCCCAGCATGTTCCCTGTTTCACACAGCTATCCCAGCCACCCATGTCTTGATACATGAAAAATGCTTCTTCATCATACATCTCACCTTGATACCACACTTTGAAAAATCCTTCTCCGCGTTCTGTATAAACCCACACGACATCACCTTGCGTATAGTTTTTTCCTGATTCTCCCGTGTATGGCTTCAACAGCGCAGGGGTCACATCTTGACATCATACTATCCTCCTCTTATCGATCTGACAAAGGCATTTCCCTAACAATCAATTGCCAATCCACCTCATCAACGCAAGCTGATAATCGCCCAGTATTTCTTTCCGTGTGGCTTCTGAATGTGGCATTCGGGTCTACGGCGACGGGATACGTCACTTTACTGAGCAATGGCAAGTCATTCATTGCATCGCTATAAAACCAACCGCGCAGGAATTTTGCATCAATAAATGATCCGCTTATGCAGCCGCTTCAACATCCCATCCGGGAAATACCAATACCGCAGGGTGGCATTTGAGGGCTTTTGCCAATATTTTGGCGCGCTCAATCCCTAGGTTTATTTTGTCGTGCTCGATGGCGGAGATCGTCGATTGCGGAATGCCGGTGAGCGCTGCCAGTTCATTTTGGCTTAATCCTTGGAGCTCGCGGATAATTTTTACCGATTCGCCGACCGACACGTCGCATGTTTTTTTTGCCAATTGATATTCGTTCATTTTTTTCTCCGGTAATCGTGCGGCGAGATTTGTTCAACGATAACATAAACGTCATGGTTGTTGATTTGATAGATGACCCGGTACTGCTGGTTTAGCCGTGAAGAACGGCAGCCATTCCATTCACCGGTTAAAGCTTCGTCGGCAAAGCCTTTGATCAGCGCCAATCCTTGTTGCCCGGAGATTGTGACCACATCCTTCCATTTCTCGTATTTTTTCAATACCGTTATCGGACATAATGTTAATTGCTTCTCAACGCGTTTATGCTCGTAAACTTTCCACATACCATGAATGGTATGTCAGTTTTTTGAAGGAAGCAATGATCTTTCGTTCACCTCGCCTTCATCAACGCAAACTGATAATCGGCCAATTATTTCTTTCGGCGTGGCTTTTCAGCGTCGGGTCTGGATCGACCGCGACCGGATGGGTTACTTTGCTCATTAGCGGCAAATCGTTCAGCGAATCGCTGTAAAACCAACTGCGCAAAAACGATAACCAGGTCAGATTATGCGCATCGAGCCATTGCTCCAGCCGCTCGATTTTTCCTTCGCGGAACGACGGCGTGCCGGTTACGCGTCCGGTGAATTCGCCGTCTTTTACTTCCGGCTCGGTTGCGATCAGATGTTCGATGCCCAATGCTTGCGCAATCGGTGACGTTACGAAGCTGTTGGTTGCGGTAATGATGATGCACAAATCGCCGTCGAGTTTATGCCGCTCGATCAATTGATGGGTGCCCGGCGCGATCAGCGGCATGATTTTTTTCTTCATGAATTCGCTGCGCCAGGTTTCGAGTTGCGTGCGCGGGTGGCGCGCCAGCGGTTTTAGCTGGAAATTGAGAAATTCGTGGATATCCAATGTGCCTGCTTTGTATTGCTCATAAAACTCGATGTTTTTCGCTTCGTGCAGTTCGCGATCCAGCGCTTTCTTCTCAATCAAAAATTGCGCCCATTGAAAATCGCTATCGCCGGCAATCAGCGTGTTATCCAGATCAAATAGTGCTAAGTTCATGAACTCACCTGTAATAATTCCCGTAACAATGGAATGGTAATTGGACGCCGATGCTGCAACGAATAACGGCCCAATGCATCCAGCGTCATCATTAGCGACGGCAAATCGCGCCGCCCGTGCCGTAACAAATAAAGACAAATTTCCTGCGGCAATGCAAAACCGTATTCGGCGGAATATGTCTGCATTGCTTGTATTTTTTCCGCTTCGGTCAATTCGTGCAGTTCGTAGACCAATCCCCAGCCCAAGCGCGTAACCAAATCCTGGCGCAACGCCAAACGCATCGGTGCCGTTGTGCCGCTCAACAAAAGAACTGCGCCGGTTTCGTCGCGCACTTGATTGTACAAATTGAATAAATCAATCTGACGATCGGCCTGAAGACCGTCGATATCGTCAATGGCGACACAATCCATAGCGCTATCGAAAGACAAATCGCCATGATTTCGGGCGCTGCAATATACCGCTTTTGCGTTTTTTTGGATATAGGCGGCGGCAACTGCCTGCAGCAAATGGCTTTTGCCGCATCCCGCGCCGCCCCACACATAGACAAACCGCTCTTTTTCCTGTCCGCACAGAATGTTAGTCAACAACTGCAGCAATTCCCGGTTGCGCCCCGGCAGAAAATTCGCCAATGTCGGCAAGGGAGGCGGATGAATATCTAGCAGCAACTGTTGCATGGCCGTTATTCAGCAATCAATGCCGAATCTTTTGGGTCGCTAGGAGTTATAGAGATTGCTACTTAAGTAGCGCTGATGAATGTGACGCAGCCAAACCAGCAATACCGCGCTCACCGGCAATGCCAGCAAAATGCCGAAAAAGCCGAAAAGCTGACCGAATGCCATTAACGCAAAAATCACCATGACCGGGTGCAATCCGATGCGATCGCCGACCAGCCAAGGCGTAAACAACATGCCTTCCAGCATTTGTCCGATGCCGAATACGACCCATACCGGAATCACGCTTGCCCAATCCTGAAATTGCATCAAAGCGGCAACCGTCGCCAAGGTTAAGCCGACGATCATGCCGAGGTAGGGCACGAACACCAGAATACCCGCCACCAATCCGATCGGCAGTGCAAACTCCAATCCCACCAGCCAAAGCCCGGTGATATAGCAAATGCTCATCAGCATGATCACGGATAATTGCCCGCGCAAAAACTCCGCCAGAATGCGGTCGGTTTCGCGTGCAAGCTGAGAAACTTGGTCATGCCAATAGCGTGGAATCATTTCGTCGATGAGCTTGAGCAAAACATCCCAATCGCGCAGCAAATAAAACAGCACCACCGGAACCAGCAGCAGGTTCACCAGAAATTCCACAACGGCCATACCGCCGCTGGTGAGCGACGGCAACACTTTGGCCGCGACGCCCCCGGCACTTTGCCAGTGCTCCGAAACGGCTTCTTTCAGCACGTTCATATCGGGCTGCAAATTGATGTCAAACCTGGCTTCCAGCCACGGAATCGCTTGATTCTTTACAATATCCAAATAAACCGGCATTTTATCCAGCAACCGGCCAGCCTCTTTTTCAAACAGCGGCACCATGATCAGAATCAATGCGGCAAACACGCCCAGCAGTAACAACATGACCAGAACAGTACCGACGGTGCGCGGAATTTCCTTGTCGGCCATGCGTCTGACCATCGGATTGCAAATATAAGCGATCACGGCGGCCAGCAAAAAAGGAGTGAGTATCGGGCTGAGCAGATAAATCAATCCGCCGGATATACACGCCAGCACCAGCCACCATAGCGAATGCAAATCTTCGGATTGCTCGGCATTCATCGGTTGTAACTAACCCGCTTTGGCTTTCAATGCATGACTGGCCAGATTCTTGCCTAATTCCCAGATCGAACCCGGTATTTGATGCGTATCGGCGATGGCCTTGGTGCAGGCATCGATAATACGATCCAGATCTTTTTGCGTCAGCGTGAGCGGTGGCAGCAATTTGATCACATTCATGCCATGCCCGGCCACTTGCGTCAGAATCCGGTGTTCTTTAAACAACGGAATGGTGATCATCTGACAGAACAATCCCTTGTTGGCCGCTTCCAGCATCATCCATGCGGCTTTCAAAGACAAACTGCTGGGCGACTTGAATTCAACTGCGATCATCGCGCCTTTGCCGCGCGCTTCTTTAAAAAACTCGAATTGGCTCGATAGCGCATTCAGCCGCGCGATTAAATCCGCGCCGATTTTGGCGCTGTTTTCCACCAATTTCTCGGCTCTGATCACTTCCAAACTGGCCAGACCGGCCGCCATCGCCATATTGTTCTTGGAAAACGTAGAACCATGCACCACTGCGCGATCCATGCGGTTAAACACGCTGTCCATGATTTGCTGCGTCATCGCCACGGCACCCACCGGAACAAAGCCGCCGGACAGCGCCTTGGCCATACAAATCATGTCGGGCTTCACGCCCCAATGCTCAATCGCCCAAAACTTTCCGGTGCGGCCAAGCCCGGTTTGAATTTCATCCGCGACAAACAAGGTGCCGTATTTTTTGCACAGCCGCTCGACTTCGGGCAGATAATCGTCGTCCGGGATATTCACGCCTTTGCCTTGAATCGGCTCGACCACAAACGCCGCCACATCGCGATTGCTCAGGGCTTGTTCCAATGCCGCAAGATCGTTGAACGGAACCGAACCGCAATCCATTAACAACGGACCGAAGCCGTCCTTGAAGATTTGCTCGCCGTTCAACGACAAAGCCCCCATCGTCAAACCGTGATAGGCATGATCGCAGCAAACGATCCGGTTGCGCTTGGTGACATAGCGGGCGAATTTTATCGCCCCCTCGACGGCTTCCGTACCGGAATTACAAAAGAAAACCCGTTCCAGATTATCGGGGGTCGTGGCCAAAATCTCTTTAGCCAGCAGTCCGCTCAAAGTCGACACATCCAACTGCACCAGATCCGGCATTTCCAGCGACAGCACTTCTTTCAATGCATTGACTATGGTCGGATGGTTGCGTCCGAATGCATAAACACCGAAGCCGCTCAGCAGATCCAGATATTCGTTGCCTTGTTCGTCATACAGATATTGACCGACTGCCCGCTGGTAATTCCGATCATAGCCAATTGTTTTCAAAACCCGGACCATTTGTGCATTCAAATACCGATCGTGCAGTTCAAATTTATCCGTGCGATGCTCCGATAACAAACCGGCGATGCTGAAAGACATTAACTACCTCTATCTGTAAAAATTAAACGGCATAAAAGTTGAGGATATATTTGATCACTCCGCCGGACCCCATAATAATCATAATGAGCCCGCCAACGATGGCAGTGCCTTCGATAACGATCGAAAACAATGCGCGGGCCGTACTTTCAAACTCTTCTTCGCCTAAGACATTTTTCCGTTTTTCCCGGCGGTTTTTGACCCATAGCTGCAGCCATATAGCGGCCGGAATAATCAGCAAGGAAAACATCAAAACAATTTCTGCATCTTCCATTCAACTACCCTCGATTTCATAAAAAGTGATTCGACAATCCAATCCATCCGACAGGCCGTTGAAAAACGTTTTCGAGGCAGCCGATGCAAGGCAAAAACAAGCGAAAATCGCGGTTTATGCATAATAATGAGCATTTTGAGCCTGTTTTTAACACCGCAGCGGCAACGCAGATAGTTTTTCAACAGCCTGCTAACCTTGATTCGCGCAATAAATAAGTACATCAAGCACTTCATTTGATTGCTCAAGATTAACGCGCATAGATTACCTTAAACGAGGTAGTTTAATAAAGATTTTTGCTAACGCAGTGTAGAGAACAAATAAACTGTCCGGGGTTGTAGCACAAGATCTGTCCGGTTTTATATGGAATCCGAGGAGGATTTCAGATGAAACGGACAGAGTGGCTACAGGAGACCCGGAAGATGAGATTTGAGGAAGCGTATGG
>SXJH01000190.1 GCA_005779435.1 Nitrosomonas sp.
TGCATCCAGCCCATGGTCCATTTCATCGAAAATCCCAGGCCGCCGACATAGGTTGGGCGCGATACTGCGGGCCAGGCGGTGGATTCTTCGGCGAGTGTCAGCGCACCGGGAAATTCGCTGTGCACCATGACGTTCAAGTCGCGCAGAAAATCGATGGCTTCCAGGTTCTCCCGTCCGCCGTATTTGTTCGGCAACCATTCGCCCTCCTTGCGCGAGTAATTGAGATACAGCATCGAAGCGACCGCGTCGACGCGCAATCCGTCCAGGTGAAATTCGGATAGCCAGTAATGCGCGCTGGACAACAGAAACGATTTCACTTCGTTGCGCCCGTAATTGAAAATATACGTACCCCAATCCTGGTGAAATCCTAAGCGCGGGTCTTCATGCTCATACAATGCCGTGCCGTCGAAACGAGCCAGCGCGAAAGCATCCTGCGGAAAATGCGCGGGCACCCAGTCCAGAATCACGCCAATTCCCGCTTGATGGCAAGCGTCGACAAAAAAGCGGAAATCATCGGGCGAGCCATAGCGGCTGGTGGCGGCAAAATAACCGGTGGTCTGATAACCCCAGGATTCATCCAGCGGATGCTCGGAAATCGGCATCAGTTCGATATGCGTATAACCCATTTCAGCGACATAAGGCAGCAGGTGCCGAGCCAGCTCCCGATAGGTATAGAAACACCCGTCCGGATGCCGCTTCCATGAACCGGCGTGAACTTCAAAAATATTCACCGGCGCGTGCAGCCAGTCCCAGTTTGCGCGGCTTGCCGTCCATGCCGCATCTTGCCAGTCATAGCCGTCATCGGCGGGTGTCAATGCCGCCGTATTGGGCCGCAATTCGTACCGCATGGCATAAGGATCGGTTTTGATCAGAATCTCGCCGCTGTTGCGATTGCGGATTTCAAATTTGTATATCGAATCCGGCGGCAACTCCGGGATGAATAATTCCCATACGCCGCTGGCGTAGTGCACTCTCATCGGATGAATTCTGCCGTCCCATCGATTGAAATCGCCGACGATGCTGACTCGTTCCGCATTGGGCGCCCAAACTGCGAAACGTATACCCTCCACGCCCGCATTGTTGACATTGCGAGCACCGAGCATGCGATAGGCTTGCCGCAGCTTGCCTTCATTGAACAGGTGCAAATCATGCTCCGAAATTTGCGGTGCAAAGGCGTACGGATCGTACGTTTCATAGACGCGATGTTTTTCCTTCTCTTCGATACGCAAGCGGTACGGCATTACAGGTATTGATGCGCCGCGCCACTCGAAAATCCCGTCGGCATGAATGCGTTGCATCGGCTCAAAACCGGTTGCCGTCTCGATCCATACCCGCACCCCGGAAGGCTGGAAGCTTCTCACCACCGACCGATTGCGCAACCGGTGCAGCCCCAAATATGAAAAAGGGTCATGCAGTCGCGCATGCAGCAACGCAGCTTGAAGTGAACGGGTTTCACGCGGAAGGATCATGTTCAGGGGAATCGCCATATATAAACCGCAATCGGGATTATATCCCGCCCTTGCACCGGCAAAGGATAAATCGCCGAAGAGAAATATATGTTAAATTAATAAACTATCGCAGTTGGAAGCAGGAGGACATGATTGTGGACAACGAAAGAAGTGTGCCTGCCGATGAATCTCAAACAGCAGACAAGATCGGCGGCCGATTGCATAATCATATCGTGCACAATACCCTTGCATTGATCTTGGCGGGCGGACGCGGCAGCCGCTTGCATCAACTGACGGATTGGCGCGCCAAACCGGCGGTTCCTTTCGGCGGAAAATTCCGTATCGTCGACTTCCCGCTTTCCAACTGCGTCAACTCGGGTATCCGCCGCATCGGTGTGATAACGCAATATAAGGCGCAGAGCTTGATTCGCCATATTCAATACGGCTGGAGTTTTCTCGACGGGCGCTTTGAAGAATATGTCGAGTTGCTGCCTGCGCAGCAGCGGACTGTCGATGAAACCTGGTATCAGGGCACTGCGGATGCCGTGTTCCAGAATGTCGACATCTTGCGCCGCCACGATGCCAAATATGTGTTGATTCTGGGCGGCGATCATATTTACAAAATGGATTACAGCAAACTGGTTGCCGAGCATATCGAAAGCTCAGCCGACATGACGGTGGCTTGTCTCGAAATTCCCGTGAATGAAGCCAGCGCTTTCGGCGTAATGAGTGTCGACGAAGCATGGCAAGTCACCGGTTTTACCGAAAAACCGGCCCAACCCGCGCCGATACCGGGACAACCGGAAAAAGCCTTGATCAGCATGGGCATTTATGTGTTCAATGCGGGGTTTCTCTACGAGCAATTGATCCGGGATCATCAGACTTCGGATTCATCGCACGATTTCGGCAAGGATTTGATTCCGTATTTGGTTCCGCGTTATCGCGTATTTGCGCACCGGTTCGTGAACAGTTGCGTGAATATGGCCTCAGGCATTCCGTACTGGCGCGACGTAGGGACGATAGACGCCTATTGGGAAGCCAATATCGATCTGACGACCGTTACCCCCCAGCTCAATCTCTACGATGCGGATTGGCCGATCTGGACTCACCAGGAACAATTTCCCCCGGCAAAATTCGTGTTTGACGATAACGACCGCCGTGGACAAGCGCTCGATTCATTGGTATCGGGCGGATGTATCGTCAGCGGCGCAACGATCCGCCGTTCCCTGTTGTTTACCAATGTAAAAATCCGCAGTTACAGCACCGTGGAGGATTCGGTACTGTTACCTAACGTGGAAATTGGCCGCAATGCGCGATTGCGGCGCGTGGTGGTGGAAAAAGAATGCATTATCCCGGACGGACTGATCGCGGGATACGATTCCGAATCCGATCGCAAACGGTTTTATGTAACCGAAAAAGGCATCGCACTGATTACCCCGGAAATGCTGGGGCAGAAGATTCACAAGCTTTGCTGACAGCCTGCCAAGGAGGAACGCTTTATGGGAACAAATCGCGTCGGCTTATTTCAAATCGATATTCAGTGCGGATTACCGTTCCAATGAAGCAATTGAACCTTGTTTTGCTATGGCACATGCATCAACCCGATTACCGGGATTATGCAACCGGTGAATTTTTTTTGCCGTGGGTGTACTTGCATGCCATAAAAGACTATACCGATATGGCCTACCACCTGGAAGCGCACCCCCAGGTTAAGGCGGTGATCAATTTCGCGCCGGTATTGCTCGATCAGTTGGAAGATTTCGCCAAGCAATTTACCACCGGACAAATCCGTACGCCTTTGTTGCGCCTGTTAATCGCGCCCGAGCTTGAACATATCGCGCTGCAAGACCGTTTATATTTGTTCGATAGCTGTTTTCTCAGCGATCATAAAACGATGCTGCAGCCGTATCCGGCGTACAACCGCCTATTCGAGCTTTACAATACGTTCAACCGTCACAGCGAAAGCGAGTTGACTTATTTCTCCGGACAGTACTTTGCCGATCTGCTGGTGTGGTATCACCTGGCATGGATGGGCGAAAGCGTGCGCCGCAATAACGAGTTCGTCATGCGATTGATGGCGCAATGCGAGCGTTTCAGTTATGCAGACCGGCTGCAATTGTTCAAGCTGATCGGCGAGCTGATTGAACAGTTGATTCCGCGCTACCGCAAACTGGCCGAATCCGGTCAAATCGAATTATCCACCACGCCTCACTACCATCCGCTGGCACCGCTGCTGATCGATTTCTCGTCCGCCCGCGACAGCCAGCCCGATGTTGCGTTGCCGTCGTATCAGTGCTATCCGGGTGGGCGCGGCCGTGTGGCGTTTCATTTATCCTCGGCAATTGCCAGCCATCAGCGGTACTTCAACGAAAAGCCTGCCGGTATCTGGCCGGCGGAAGGCGCCGTATCGACACCGTTATTAAAAATCCTGGCGGAGCAAAATGAGCGATGGACGGCAAGCGGCGAAGGCGTTCTGATAAATAGCTTGCGCGCTTCTCAACCTGAAGTGCCCTTGCCCGATCGCAATCGGTATTTATATCGTCCATACCGGATAGCCGGCGAAGCGGAGCAAATCGCCTGTTTTTTCCGCGACGACCGTTTATCGGACTTGATCGGCTTTGAATATGCCAGGTGGTTTGGACGCGATGCCGCCGAGAATTTTATTCAGGCATTGGAACGCATCTACCATGACACGCCGACAGCCGAGGACCCGATTGTCAGTGTCGTTCTGGATGGAGAAAATGCCTGGGAATCCTATCCGTATAACGGTTTTTATTTTTTGGACGACCTCTACAGCTTGATCGAAAGCCATGTGTTTATCCGCACCGAGACTTACCGGAACTATCTTTCCGATGCGAAAAATTCAAATAACATTAAGACATTGCCAATATTGGCCGCCGGTAGCTGGGTGTATGGAACGTTTTCCACTTGGATCGGCGATAAAGAAAAGAATCGTGCTTGGGATATGCTCTGCGCAGCCAAGCATAGCTTCGATCTGGCGATGCAAGGCACCCGATTGACCGACGAAGAGAAAGAGCTGGCAAACCGTCAGCTTGCGTCTTGCGAAAGTTCGGACTGGTTCTGGTGGTTTGGCGATTACAATCCGGCGCATTCTGTCGCCAGTTTCGACCAATTGTTCAGAAAAAATCTGATGAATCTTTACCGTTTACTGAAACTGCCAATACCTTCAACGGTATATGAACCGATCAGCAAGGGTAGCGAACAAGCGGAAACCGGCGGCACCATGCAACGGTCCTCATAAGAAACACCGTTTGTCCGGGTCGGATTGATTAACGATTGAAACCGGGTTTATGATTGCCCAAGCCCGTATTGATGACAGGAGTCATTGCATGCCGCAACGCGTTTCGCTACTTTTGGGCGTTCATGCGCACCAGCCCGTCGGCAATTTTCCCGAAGTGCTACGGGATGCGCATGTGCGTTGTTACCGGCCTTTCCTGCAAGCGCTCCACCGCTACCCGGATTTTCGCTTTTCCGTTCACTTCTCCGGTTGGCTGCTCGATTACTTGCTGCAACATTTCCCCGGCGATATGGAACTGCTGCACGAAATGGTTTCGCGCCGTCAAGTCGAGTTATTCGGCGCGGGCGATACCGAACCGGTGCTGGCGGTCATACCCAACCGCGACCGGATCGGGCAAATCGATGCATTTTCCAAAAAATTGGCGTCCAAATTCGGTCAACGCCCGCAAGGCGCCTGGCTGACCGAACGCGTATGGGAATCAACGGTGGTACCGGCGCTCGCGGATTGCGGCATTCGCTATACGATTGTCGACGATTATCATTTTCTCTGCACCGGTAAAACATCTGCGGAATTGAACGGTTATTTCACCACGGAAGAAGAATCCCGCACACTCGATTTATTTCCGGTTTCAGAATCGCTGCGCTACAAAATTCCCTTTTCCCCGGTCGATGATACGGTCGCTTATCTGGAATCGCTGGCTGATCGGCAGACACCCGGGATCGATCCTGCGGCAATTTATTTCGACGACATCGAGAAGTTCGGCATTTGGCCGGAAACCTACCAGTGGGTGTACGAGCAAGGCTGGCTTGAGCAGTTTATACAAAAGGTGCTGGCTTCACCGAAAATTCGCACCCGGCACTACGGCGAATACCACGCTGGTGAAAGAACGCGCGGCATTGTGTACCTGCCGACAGTCTCTTATATCGAAATGAATGAATGGACGCTACCCGCCGCATCCGCCAACGCATATTCGGAAATTGTGCAGCAAGCCAAGTCGGGCGGTTGGTATGAGCACAAGAAAGCATTCCTGCGAGGCGGCATTTGGAAAAACTTCTTTTCGCGCTACCCCGAATCCAATTGGATGCATAAACGCATGCTGGGATTGTCGGCACGGCTTGCCGCGCTGCCGGAACAACACCGTATTCCGCAAATGCAGCAGAGGCTCTTTGAATCCCAAGCCAACGATGCTTACTGGCATGGTCTGTTCGGCGGTTTATACCTTCCTCATCTGCGCCGTGCGGTCTACCGTGCGATGGTTGAATTGGAAGCCTTGTTGGACGCCGTTGCGCCCCGCCCTCATTTTTTTACCGAAGACACCGATTTGGATGGCGTCGACGAAGCTTATTTACAAAACGGCGTGCTGCAGGCGGTGTTGAAATTGGATCGATTCGCCAGCATTTGCGAGCTGGATGCATATCGGCTAAAGCATAATTTCGGCGATACCTTACGCTGCCAAGCTGAGCATTATTATCACAAAATCCAAACGGAAGAGCTGCGCTCATCCGATACCGCCAGTGCCGGCATTGCGTCGGCGCATGACCGGATCGGCTATAAACACGAAATCACTGCGGAGGATATCGCGGCTGACGATCACCCGCGCGGTTTGTTCGTAGACCGGCTGGGCGGCATGTTCATCGCGTACCGGTCTTTGTCCTCGGCGCTGGAAAACAATCACTTTCAATCCGAGAACACCGAATATCCGATTCATAAACGTATCGTGCTGGATAATAACCGATTGCAAGTCGCGTATTGTTTCACGGGAAAATTAACGCAAAGATTCGGCACTGAAATTAATCTCGCCATGCCCAGTTGCGATGGCATGGGAGGACGCTATCTATATCGAGGTAAAATTCCGGGCGGGTTTGGTCAATCGCTCGAATTGACCGGCATGACGGAAATAGTTTTGGACGACGATACATTGGGCGGCCGCGTGGTATTAACAACCTCGCATCCGGTGACTCTGCGCACGCATCCGCATTTTTCAGTATCGCAATCCGAAAACGGGTTTGAAAAAATCATGCAAGCGACAACCCTATTGCTGGAATGGCCCGTCACGGCGGCGGAATTGATCGTCGCTTTGACGTTTGACGCAAGGTAGCGATATTTCATATGCGAAACCAACTCCGTGTCCTGTTCATTACGCCCGAGGTGTACCCGCTCTGCAAAACCGGCGGGCTCGGCGATGTCAGCGCAGCGCTGCCGGCTGCATTGCGATCGATGCAAGTCGATGTGCGGTTGCTGCTGCCGGGTTATCCGCAAATTGTGTCGGGCGTTAAATACAAATCCAAGCTGGCGGATTTCAGCCATTTGACGCAATTTCCACCCAGCACCCTGCTGTCAGCGCGATTGCCGTTGAACAAATCCGAAAATATCCCGGTCTTTGTAATCGATTGCCCCGGTTTATTCCATCGCGATGGCGGGCCTTATATGGATAAATCCGGGCGCGATTGGCCGGACAATGCGCTGCGCTTCGGCCTGCTTTCAAAAATCGGCGCCGTTTTAGCCAGCGATGCCAGCCCGATTGCCTGGTATCCGCATATTGCGCATTGCAATGAATGGCAAAGCGGTCTGACGCCCGCATTTTTGCATTTCCATGCCGGACAAAAAGCAGCCACGGTGATGACCATTCACAATCTCGCATTCCAGGGCATATTTCCTTCGGCAAACGTCGCGCAATTGGGCTTGCCTGCGGCTAGCTTCGATATCGACGGCGTCGAATATTACGGCAATATGTCGTTTCTTAAAGCCGGGCTGTACTATGCAAACCACATCACCACGGTAAGCCCGAATTACGCCAGGGAAATTCAAACGGAACCGCTGGGGTTCGGCCTTCAAGGCTTGTTAACCGCACGGCGCGACCGCCTCACCGGTATTGTCAACGGTATCGACACCGGTGAATGGGACCCGGCCACCGATACTTGTCTGGTAAAAAATTACAGCAGCGGGAAGTTATCCGGCAAGGCGGTCAATAAAGCCGCATTGCAACAACAAATGGGATTGACGGTCGATGCCGGAATTCCGTTATTTGGCGCGGTCAGCCGTTTAAGCCATCAAAAAGGCACGGATTTGCTGATACAACTGGCACCGCAACTGACCAAAATTCCCGCTCAACTGATCGTACTCGGCAGTGGCGATGCGGTACTGGAACAGCAACTTGCCTCATTGGTCGACAGCTATCCCGATGCAATCGCCGCTCACATCGGCTTCGATGAAGCGCTGAGCCGCCGCATCGAAGCCGGCATCGATTGCTTTCTGATGCCGTCGCGTTTCGAGCCTTGCGGCCTGAATCAAATGTACAGCCAGCGCTATGGCACGCCCCCGATCGTGCATGCCACTGGCGGCTTGGTGGATACCGTGATCGATAGTACGCCCGCAACGCTTGCCGACGGCAGCGCGAGCGGATTCGTTTTTGCATCGATGACGCAAAACGCCCTGCTGCGCACGATTATTCGCGCAACACAAGCGTATCGCGATAAAAAAACCTGGCGGCGCATACAAAAAAACGGCATGGCGAAAGATTTCGGTTGGCGCATCGGTGCGGAAGCTTACCGGGAAATTTATCAGTCATTATTATGAAAAGATGCTTTCTTAACGGCTTGCTGGCATTTCCAGGAAACATTGAATTGACGATGTGTTTATAAAAGGAGTATTGACGATGGATATTACTGCCATTCTAGGCAATGAAAGCGGATCGCTGCTGAATCATGTCTGCAACACTATCCCGAAACATAACCTGCAAGTGCCCGGTGTCGATTTTGTCGACCGCGTCATGGCGCAAAGCAATAGAAAACCCGGCGTATTGCGTAATCTTCAGGCGCTTTATAACCATGGACGGTTATCCGGCACCGGCTATTTATCGCTATTGCCCGTCGATCAAGGCGTGGAACATTCGGCGGGAGCATCTTTTGCGCCGAATCCGATGTTTTTCGATCCCAAGCATATCGTTGAACTCGCTATCGAAGGCGGTTGCAATGGCGTTGCTTCCACATTGGGCGTGCTGGCGATCGTGTCGCGTCAGTATGCGCATAAGATCCCCATGATTCTTAAAATCAATCACAACGAATTGCTGACGTACCCGAACAAATACGATCAAACGCTGTTCGCGAGCGTCGATCAGGCATTCGACATGGGTGCTTGCGCTGTCGGAGCGACCGTATTTTTCGGTTCGGAAGAGTCGCGGCGGCAAATTCAGGAGGTTTCAGAAGCATTTGAGCACGCGCACGATTTGGGCATGGTGACGATATTGTGGGCATACACGCGCAATGCCGCGTTTAAAACCGCCGACAAGGATTATCACGTCAGCGCGGATCTCACGGGACAAGCCAATCATCTGGCGGTTACCATCGGCGCCGATATCGTCAAACAAAAAATGGCGACCAATAACGGCGGTTACACTGCGTTGAAATTCGGCAAAACGCATACCAAAGTCTATAGCGAGCTGACAACCGAACATCCGATCGATTTGGTACGCTATCAGGTGGCAAATTGTTATATGGGGCGCATCGGCATGATCAATTCGGGCGGCGAATCCGGTAGCGACGATATGCACCAAGCCATCCGCACCGCAGTGATTAACAAACGAGCGGGCGGCATGGGATTGATTTCCGGGCGCAAGGCATTCCAGAAGCCGTTTGCCGAAGGCGTCAAGCTGCTCAATGCCATTCAGGATGTCTATCTATCCCACGATATTACGGTAGCTTGATCGGCTATAGCCATACCATCAACCCCATTTCCAACGGATGCGTCAATAGCGCATGGCAAGGATAAATGCGGATGAAATATTCCTGCTTGCCGCATAACTCCGGTTTTAGCTGCAATTCGAACAGATGCTCGCCGGTATCGTGAATACCGGCGAATTCAAATTTGAAGTGCTTGAAATTGCATAAACGGGTGGTTTTATACTGACGGCATATCAGCAATTCGACGACGACATCCCCGGGGGCCAGATTATTGAGCATGGCGGCCACTTTGAAATTCAGCATTTCGTCGTAATAAATACGATCGAGCGGAACATCCAACCGGCGCAATGAAACACCGGACCAAGCATGCCCGATCCTGGCTTTCCATGCGGCAATGTTTCTGGATTCGGCAAAATCGTCGGCTGCGTACAGCATGCCTTTATCGCTCGCAGGTCGGTAAAATTTGGCGACATACTCATCGATCATGCGCGTTGCGTTATAACACGGCAACAGCGACATCATCGAGTATTTGGACATTTTTACCCATCCCGGCGGATAGCCGAGCTTACCGTAACTGTAGTAGAGCGGAATCACCTGATCCTGCAGTATTTCATACAATGCACGGCTTTCTTCCTGGTCGCGTAGTGCGCCTTCCATATCCTCCGGCCCCGGTTTGATCGCCCAGCCGTTTTTACCGTCGTAGCCTTCCCCCCACCAACCGTCCAATACGCTCAAATTGATTGCGCCGTTGATACCCGCTTTCATGCCGGACGTGCCGCTGGCTTCGAGGGGATAAACCGGATTATTGAGCCAGACATCGACACCCGCAACCAGCCGCCGCGCCAGCCGCAGATCGTAACCTTCGATCAACAACAACCTGCCTTCAAATTCGGGAAAACGCGCAATCTGGCTGATGCGCCGGATCAGATCCTGCCCCGGCACATCGGCCGGATGCGCTTTGCCGGAAAAAATCAACAAGACCGGGCGGTCTTGATCGAGAACGATTTTTCGCAACCAATCGAGATTGTCAAATAACAATGTCGCGCGTTTATAAGTGGCAAAACGCCGCGCAAAACCCAACGTCAGGATATTGGGATTGATCGGATCGACAAACTTCAACAACCGGTCGAGGTGCGCTTCGGAACCGCGATTGCGGGAATTTTGCTCGGCGATGCGCGAGCGGATGCCGTAAAACAGTTGCGATTTCAGCGATTGCCGCACGCTCCAGAACAAATGATCCGGTATCGTATCGATACGCGACCAATACGCACGGTCGCACATTTTATTGCGCCACTCGTGCCCGAGATAACGGTCGAATAAATCAGCCCATTCCTGCGCCAGGAAAGTGGGCACGTGAACACCGTTGGTGATGTAGGTAATCGGATTTTCTTCCGGTTCGATCCGTGGCCACAAATCGCGGCAAATTTTTGCGGACACACTGCCGTGTATTCTGCTGACGCCGTTGTGCGTGCGCGAACCGTGAATGGCCAATGCGGTCATATTGAAGTCGGGGCTGCCCGGCACATGGCCGAGAGCCATGAATTCGTCACGCGTGATTCGAACGCTGCGGCAGAAGTTATCGAAATAAGCGTGCGCCATCTCCGGGCTGAAATGATCGTGTCCGGCAGGCACCGCAGTATGCGTCGTAAAGACCGTATTTGCCGCCACACTTTCCAGCGCGCTGGCAAAATCGAGTCCGTGCTGCGCCAGATTGTAAATGCGCTCCAGTATCATAAAAGCGGCATGCCCTTCATTGATATGCCAGACTGTCGGTGTGATGCCAAGCGCTTGCAATGCGCGAACGCCGCCCATTCCCAGCAATATTTCTTGTTCGATGCGCATGGATTCGTCGCCACCGTACAAGTTATGCGTGATATAACGGTCTTGCGCGGAATTCTCCGGTATATCGGTATCCAGCAGGTACAGCGAGACATGGCCGATTCTCGCCTGCCATATTTTCGCGGTCACAGTCCGGTGCGGCAGCGCGACTTCGATCTGCAAGCCGGAACCATCCTGGCGCAATACCGGGGTGACGGGAAGATCGTCGAAATCCGAAATCGTATAGGTGACTTGCTGATTGCCCTGGCTGTCGATGGTTTGAAAAAAATACCCCTGGCGGTAGAGCAAACCGATGGCAACGAAGGGCAAATGCAGATCGCTTGCCGCCTTGCAATGGTCTCCGGCCAAAATGCCGAGACCGCCGGAATAAATGGGCAGACTTTCGTGAAACCCGAATTCGAAGCAAAAATAAGCGACCTGATCGTGCGCATGCAACCCACCATTATCATCCTGCATGCCGGATTTTTCATGATACGAATCGTAAGTCGACAAAATGCTGTTGTAGTTGGCGAGAAATATCCGGTCTTCCGTCGCTTTCAATAAGACCGACTCGTCCACGCGTTTCAGAAACGCTTTGGGATTGTGTCCCACAGCCTCCCATAAGTGCGGATCGAGCCGGGAAAAAAGCGTGCGTGTGGCGCGATCCCAGCTATACCAAAGATTATTGGCCAATTCTTCCAGGCGCTTGAGGCGCGGCGGTATTTTAGGATTGACGGTAATCGTGTAAGGTGTTCGTGAAAACATATACGCTCTCCTTGGGGAAACGCTGATTAATTCGTCACACCGGCGAGAGCCGGTGTCCAGTTCGTTGATTTTTCTGGATTCCGGCTTTCGCCGGAATGACGAATTCAGAATTAATCAGCGCTTTCTTAGATCATTTTCTGATGGCCGGATTCAGGTTATTCAAATCCAAAACGGGAAAAATTTCAATGACATTTGTCGAGCAAATGCTGAGCCTCCCGCTTCGCGCCCAATAAACCGGCCTCCGGATTGTTGACGACATGCACCGGGATCTCGCGCATCAATGACGCAAACCGCCCTTTATCGCGGAATGCGCGCATAAAACCACCGGCATTCAAGCACCCGATCATTTTCGGCGCAATGCCGCCTGCGATATAAACGCCGCCCCGGCATAGTCCTGCCAATGCCAAATTGCCCGCGTAAGCGCCGTAAATTTCAGCGAATAAATCGAGCGACGCAATGGCGGCCGGGTGCCGATGGGTCAACGCAAGCGTGGTGACCGTAGCGCCGCTGTCGTCTTCCAAATCGATTGGCGCCAGATTGGACGAAGTGGTTGCGGTCGACTGCAGGAATTTAAAAATATGCGTAAGACCGGTCCCCGATAGCAAGCGTTCGACCGATACATGGCCGAACTTGTGCTGCAACGTTTCCAGCAACTTAATTTGCAATGGATTCGTCGGCGCAAAATCCATATGACCGGCTTCGCTGGGAATGGCGAAATAACCGCCATTCGACCAAGCAAGCCATGCCACGCCCATTCCCGTTCCTGCGCCCAATACCGCACGCATTGCGTGCGCATGCGCTTTTCCCGTTTGCAAAGTCACCAGATCGACCGGCATTAAGCTTTCGATTGCTAACGCAACCGCTTCAAAATCATTGATGAGTTTAACCGAAGGAATCGAGAAATCATGCGAAATATCGCCGCCGCTGATTTGCCACGGCAAATTGGTCAGTTTGGCTTGTTGCGCAACAATGGGACCCGCCACGGCGAAGCAAGCGGCAAGAGGGCGGCTGTCAATGCCCGCCTGATCAAGAAATGCGTCGAGCATCTCGGAAAAAGTGGCGAACAGACGGCTTTCATAGCGTTGCGCAAATCGCGTCCGGATCTCTCCACGATTGATTTCAGCAAGCCGCAGCAAGGTTTTGGTTCCGCCTACATCGCCATAAAGAAATAACTTATTCAAGTAATTGCCAGACCCTAAGTAATTCAATTATATTGAGCAGTATACATCGACTGCCCGGTTCGATTGCCTTTGCTGTCGTTTGGCATACAATGCGCTTTCAGAGTGTTTCGTGAGATTTCCATCGTATGACTGATTCATCGATCATTGCAAAAAACGGCAAGACAAAGTTGGCGCTTTTACCTACGATGGCAACCCGGCATGGATGTATTACCGGCGCTACGGGTACCGGCAAAACGGTTACGTTGCAGAAGCTGGCGGAAAATTTTTCCATGATCGGCGTGCCGGTTTTTATGACCGACATCAAAGGCGATCTGACGGGCATTTGCAAGCCGGGGTCGTTTTCCGGCAAGGTAAAAACGCGATTGGAGGCTTTGCAAACGGATGAGCCGTTCTGGCAAGGCTTCCCCGTGATTTTGTGGGATGTGCTGCAGCAAAACGGCCATCCCGTCCGGGCGACGATTTCCGCGCTGGGGCCGTTGCTGTTGGCGCGGTTGTTGAATCTGAACGAAACCCAGGAAGGCGTATTAAATCTCGTTTTTAAGGTGGCCGACGATCGCGGTCTGTTGCTGCTCGATTTGAAGGATTTGCGCGCATTGTTGCAATTTGCCGGTGAAAATGCCGAACAATTCAAGAGTCGATACGGCAACATATCCCCGGCATCCATCGGTGCCATCCAGCGCGCTTTGCTGCAAATAGAAAATCAAGGCGGCGGTCAATTTTTCGGCGAGCCGATGCTCAATATCGACGATTTGATGCAAACCGTCGATGGCCGGGGTGCGGTCAATATTCTCGCCGCCGACCGGTTATTGAATTCCCCCCGGGTATACAGCACTTTTTTATTGTGGATGCTGTCCTGCTTGTATGAAAACTTGCCGGAAACGGGGGATGCCGATAAACCGAAGCTGGTGTTCTTTTTCGACGAAGCCCACCTCCTGTTCAACGAGGCACCCAA
>SXJH01000191.1 GCA_005779435.1 Nitrosomonas sp.
CGCATCGGCGATGCCGCCGCGCGCGTCGAAACGGATAGCACCGGCGCCGCCTCCCCGATTATCGATCTCGCTGTTGGATACATACACCCACCCGCCGTCCGGGGCTGCAAACACCGCACCGCCATCCGGCGCGGCATGCCAGGCGTAACCGAAAAGCTTTTGCCCGGAGCGAGCGACGATGCGCGATGTAAATCCGGCAGGCAATCGCACGCCGTTTGAATCGGGCGGCAACAACGCACCCTGCGCTGTCAATAAGCCGGATAACGGCGCCGCCCTGAGCGGCGAAGGCAGCAAAACATTGCCGAGAAAAGCGCCCAAACCGATGAAACCGCATTGCAACAAATGGCGGCGCTGCCGGTCGATTGTGTCGTCGTTCATGGTATCCGTTGCCCTCGGTGTGGTCGATGTCGTAACCTTCGATAGTTTACAAGCTGCGCCGCACGATGACCACCGCTCGTTTATCGCGGTCACCGGCAATATTTAATCCAAGACAGCGCACACTTCACCATCGGCATTTCAACGACGACGATCTTTGCCAAAGAAACCAAAAGGACTTATGATCGGTATCTTCATTGCAGCATCACTTGGATTGATCATGAATACGATTATTAATAGGTATATTCCCGCTTTCAAACAAGATACAAAACCCGATAATTAGGAAATTGAAATACAAATGGACCTTTGGATATACCACAGCTAAATAAATAATAAGCCATACCAAATTCCAAATGATTATTAATTTCGATCATGAATGCATTACAATGAAGACGGGAGCATTAACAAATAGCTACTAAAATAAGTATTTACGTATACTTTAATTATTCATGATCAACCGGTACTTACAAAAGTGTCAGAATTTCGCGCCAAAATAAACGAACCAACAGCCAACTGTCCAACGTCATTATTAAATTTTGATTATGACAATCCTCGCCTAACGACCGGCGATGAATTAAGTGCTCGTGATGAAAAAAGCATTATTTGTGCACTGCGCGACCTAGCTGCATTAGATGAATTGATTCAATCTATTTGCACAAATGAATACCTAAATCTCGAACCCCTAATAGTATTGGGTGAAGAATCCGGCCCCTTTACTGTTTTAGAGGGAAATCGACGTCTTGCTGCAATAAAGCTTATTAAAGATAGAAACTTGGCGAGAGAATGTAAAGTTTCATTGCCAGACGATATTCGCCAAGAGGTTATTGAATCAGTTCAAAAAATAAGTGTTTGGCGCGTAGAGAAGCGCTCCAATGCTCAAGCATTTATCGGTTTTAAGCATATCAATGGCCCACATCGCTGGGATGCATACGCAAAAGCCCGATTTGTTGCTGATTGGTATAAGAAAGATAAAGGCAAAGGTTTGACGATTGAATCAATAGCCAGGCAACTCGGGGATGACAACGATACTATACGGGCTTATGTAGGAGCTGTTTTAGTGCTTGAACAAGCTGAAAATGAGAGGCTTTTTGATATTAAAGATCGTTTCAATCGCGGTCGGTTTGCTTTTTCTCATTTTTATACTGCTTTAGGCAGGAAAGAGTATCAGGAATTTCTTGGGTTATCTAAGGGATGGAATCAATCTCCAAGCGAACAACCCATAGATCAAGATAAGATTCCACACCTTAAGGAAGTTCTTTCCTATCTATATGGATCAAAGCAAGATAATTTACCGCCAAAAATAAAGAGTCAGAATCCTGATCTTAAATTTGTCGGCGAAGTTCTAGTCCACCCGGTTGCTTTAGAAAAACTGAGGGGCGGCTCCGAACTGAATGTTGCATATAATGAAGTACGAGAACCAGGAGCTGTATTTAGTGAAGCGCTGGTTCAAGTAAGTTTAAAAATTGATGCGGCTATTAACTTGCTTGCAAAATATGATGGTTCATTTTCGTTACTTCAGATAGCAAATGAAATCCAAGAAAAATCAGAAACATTAGTTATGACAATGCGCCGAAAGCATGATAAAGCCTCTGATAAATAACTAATACAGCATTAATAGAGAAATAAAATTGATTGAAACACCTCTTGCCCTGCTTCCTCTGGATCGTAGTTCCCAAGAAATTTGTGATTGGTTTGAACTCTATGCTTTGTCTTCAGAATACCACTCGGCAAATTTTTCAGAACTGGCTCGTATGTGGGATAAACGCAGAAACTCAGAGGATGCTGATTTTGAAGGTTCGGCAAGCACGCAAGAAGACTCATTTTTAGAAGAAATAAATCAAATTATCCGCGAAAGAATGGAGTTTTTAGGAGATTGTTATCCTTTTAAATTTAGCGAGAATGATGAAGAATTGATTTATGATAAAGATGATTTGAACAATGGTTCCGTTATTTACCTCTTTTGTTTGTTTCTATCCAATACAAATAACGATGATATTTTTGATGACGATTCTTTCTTTGAGATCAACAATAAGGTACGAGATCTCTTTCAAGCATGCGCTACTTGGGCGGCAGCGGGCGAAGTGGAGGGGCATTCTTATTCGTTTGGTTTCCCTCGACCAGATCATTCCGGTTTTCTAGTAAAACTCACAGCTATTTATCAATACTTTTCTGATGGAAAAGTTAGAAATGCTCCTCTTCCCGGAGCGTCTATTAATCCTAAAGATGAAGAAATAGATGTTATTGCGTGGCGCCCCCGACAAGACAAAGCTCCCGGAACATATTATCTCTTGGGTCAAGCTGCATCCGGTGAGAATTGGAAGGATAAAAGTATAACCGGTGCTATTTATGCATTTCATCGGAATTGGTTTAATGTAATACCAGCTAGTACCCCAACACCTGCGATGTTTATTCCATTTAATATCATTCCTGCTAGAACAGAGACTCTTCAAGAGAAAATTTCATATCTAATACCAAGATATGGAACTATATTTTACAGATATCGAATGCCTCCTCTTGCAAAAAAAGGGCTTGAAATTAGCAAAATCGATCAAGGTTTAACTATCGAAAGAACCGCTGAACTTAATCAAATTTCAGACTGGGTTCTGAACGTAATTGAGAAGTTCAGGAAAGCTTGTGTCTATTCCTAATCAAATAAAAAGCCCGCTGCGCTATCCAGGGAGTAAAGCAACATTTTTCAATGTTGTGTTAAGTTTCATCGAAACTTACGGTTTGCATGAGAAAGAAATCGTGGAGCCCTATGCGGGTAGTGGGATTGTGTCGTTATCTTTAGTATCAAGTGGTGTTATTAACAAAGCCACATTGATTGAAAGAGATCCACTAATCTTTGCCTTCTGGAAAGCTGTTTTTGAACATACTGATACATTAATTACTTCCATCGAAAATGTTAGCGTCGATATTGACACATGGCATCACATAAGAAGCTATCTCAAATATGATCACCCAGGGAATCAACAGATAACCGATCTGGCATTAGCTTGCCTTTTCCTGAACAGAACAAATTTCTCGGGTATTTTGCATAGTGGCCCTGTTGGTGGACAGAATCAGAATTCTAACTATAAGATAGATTGCCGTTTTAATAAGAAAGAAATTATATCCAGAATACAACGGATCTCTTTGTTAAGGGATTCAGTTTCTGTTGTATTTGATGACGCGCTTCAATTTCTTCATACATCAAATGCCAATAAAAAAAACACAAGTAGCTTTTTTTATATTGATCCCCCTTATTTTAAGCAGGGGCGTAAGCTATATCGCTACAACCACAAAGTAGTTGATCATAAAAGACTAGCAGACATTTTGAGCAATGCGAGGTTTCCTTGGATTCTGAGTTACGATAGACATGAGTTCATTGAGTTGCTCTATGATAATTTTCTCAAAACACACCAACGTTTTAGATATACAACAAAAATCCCGAAAAATGAAAATGAATTAGTCATAACAAATATGCAACCATTCTCATTAGAAAGAGAAAATCAACTAGATTCTTTTCCTAATAAAGATTTATGTAACTCTCTCGGGATTATCAGTTAATAAAATCAAATACCAATCTCATTTGATCGTTAAGCATGCAAACACTCCACATCCTCAGCTACCAAAGCTATAGAGCAAGCAACGATAAGCGCATCTTCTCGTGTAAAATTGCAATCTTTCACATAACAACCTGGTTTTCCAATGCTCCAATTTTGCGGTGGACATGCGCTTTCTCCGTTCCGTCTGGAGAAATTACTCAACGAAATAAAAACGCTGAATTTGCCGGTAACGAGCATCGATACCGAATACTGGCATTTCTGCGCACTGGCGCGCGATTTGCAGCCGCATGAACTCAGTGCGTTAAAGAAGCTTTTGAACGAGACCGCCTCGCGGCAAGCGGCACAACAAACCGGCGAATTATTCCTGGTGCTGCCGCGCCCCGGCACCATTTCGCCGTGGTCGAGCAAAGCCACCGACATCGCACGGCATTGCGGGTTAGCGGCAGTCGAGCGCATCGAGCGCGGCATTGCGTTTTATGTGCAAACCGGCGCAGCGCTTCCGGAAACCGGCAAAGCGCGCCTCAAATCGTTGCTGCATGACCGCATGACCGAA
Organism: Nitrosomonas sp.; assembly: GCA_005779435.1. Classification (GTDB taxonomy): domain Bacteria; phylum Pseudomonadota; class Gammaproteobacteria; order Burkholderiales; family Nitrosomonadaceae; genus Nitrosomonas. Next base: position 4,477 of record SXJH01000191.1, read on the forward strand.
GCGGTGTTCGGTTCGTTTGCCGATGCCGCCAAACTGTTTCAGCATTTTGCGCCTCAGCCGTTGCATACGGTCGATGTGATGCAAGGCGGACGCGAAGCGCTGCTGCAAGCCAATCAAACCATGGGGTTGGCATTGTCTCCGGATGAAATCGATTATTTGCTGCACCATTTCACGCATGCGCAGCGCAATCCGACCGATGTCGAATTGATGATGTTCGCACAAGCCAATTCGGAGCATTGCCGCCATAAAATTTTCAACGCGGATTGGATCGTCGACGGCAAGCCGCAGGACAAATCGCTGTTCGCGATGATCCGCAACACGCACCAAATGCACCCACAAGGTACGCTGGTCGCGTACGCGGATAACGCCAGCATTATCGAAGGCGCGGAAATTCTGCGCTTTTATCCGGGCGAGCGGCAGGTTTACGGTTATGCGCAAGAGCAAACGCATTTGCTGATGAAAGTGGAAACGCACAATCACCCGACCGCGATTTCGCCGTTTCCCGGCGCGGCCACCGGCGTCGGCGGAGAAATCCGCGACGAAGGCGCGACCGGTCGCGGCGCTAGGCCGAAAGCCGGGTTGTGCGGTTTTTCGGTATCCAATTTAAACATCCCGGATTGCCTGCAACCGTGGGAGCGCGACTCCACCGGCAACCCATCCGGCTACGGCAAACCGTCCCGCATCGCCTCGGCATTGCAAATCATGCTGGAAGGCCCGATCGGCGGCGCGGCATTCAACAACGAATTCGGGCGCCCCAATCTGGCGGGTTATTTCCGCACCTTCGAGGAACGCGTGGGCGGCGAAATGCGCGGCTATCACAAGCCGATCATGCTGGCGGGCGGCATCGGACAGATTTCAAGCGCGCATGTCCATAAGGAAAAATTCCCGCCGGGCGCACTGCTGATCCAACTGGGCGGACCTGGTATGCTGATCGGCTTGGGCGGCGGCGCTGCGTCCAGCATGGATACCGGAGCCAATACCGAAGCGTTGGATTTCGATTCGGTACAACGCGGCAATCCGGAAATGCAACGGCGTGCGCAAGAAGTGATCGACCGCTGCTGGCAATTGCAGCGCAGCGGCAGCGGCAATCCGATTTTATTCATCCACGACGTCGGCGCAGGCGGCTTATCCAACGCGTTTCCAGAATTGGTACACGATTCCGGCCGAGGCGGGCGCTTCGATTTGCGCAACATTCCGTCCGAAGAATCCAGCATGTCGCCGATGCAAATCTGGAGCAACGAAGCGCAGGAACGCTACGTGCTGGCGATCAAACCGGAATCGCTGCCGCTGTTTACAGCGATTTGCGAGCGCGAGCGCTGCCCGTTTGCCGTCGTCGGCGAAGCGACCGGCGACGAGCAATTGGTGGTAGCGGACCGGCAATCGCCCATGCCGCCGGTCGACATGCCGTTGCCGGTGCTGTTGGGCAAGCCGCCGAAAATGACACGCAATGTAACGCACGGCGACAAAATCCTGCCAGCCGTCGATCTGTCCGGCATTTCCCTCACCGAAGCGGCTTACCGCGTTTTGCATTTACCCGCTGTGGCGGACAAGACGTTTCTGATCGCGATTGGCGACCGCAGCGTCGGTGGTCTGTCGGTGCGCGACCAAATGGTCGGCCCGGGGCAAATCCCGGGGGCCGACGTTGCGGTAACCAGCATGGGGTTTCAAACCGATCGCGGCGAAGCGTTTGCCATCGGCGAGCGCACGCCGCTGGCGTTGATTAATCCCAAGGCCGCCGCGCGCATGGCGGTCGGCGAGGAGATCGCCAACATCGCCGCTGCGGCGATAGACAGCATCGAACATATCAAACTATCCGCCAACTGGATGGCGGCAGCC
>SXJH01000192.1 GCA_005779435.1 Nitrosomonas sp.
CACCGCGCGCAAGCCGAAGTTTATTATTTGAAAGGCCACTATAAGGCAGCGGCCGACCAATTGAAAACCGCATTGAAAAACGACAATGGCAATTTTTACCAACTCTCCAGCGTTGAAGCGCGTTTAAAGCAAATACAATTGCTGATCGACGAAGAAGAAAAGGAAAAGTAAGAATGACCGGGAATGAGCAAGGCGAAATTCAGCGCCGGGTTGCATTCTTATCAACAGCCACTTGATCCGACAACACTTCCAAGCTTGGATTTTTGTGCAGCAAACCGCCCTCTTCCCATCTTAACGTTTCGGGCAACGCCCTCGGATCGATTGCATTCTCACCGACTTGCGATAAGAATTCGCACGCGGCCTTCGCCCAAACATTGACCGGCGTTCTCCATGCGCCATCCGCATCGGCTCTCGGTTTATAAGGATAAGCGACACGCCAGTTTGTCAACTGAAGATCGTTTGCGGCAGCAAGTTGTGTCCGGCTGCCCGCAAAAAACAGTGCCGGCGCCAAAATCAATTCGGGCGCCGCCGCATTGGTGTTTTCCCGATCTTCACCAGAAAACTTGAGCCATAGCCACGGCGATACTGTTCAAGAAGCACGGGAAAATCTTCGGGAAGCGCTGGAATTATTTTTTGAAACTGCGTCCCCCATGGAAATTCAGCGGCGATTTCATGACGAGATTTACATTACTCGATTAGAGATTGCAGTTGGGTAAGCTGCGCAAGCATGGAGCCAAGTCTAGAATCAAGACATTGCAACTGATGCATCTGCTATTGTGCAAATTGATCACCTTCACCCGGCAATTCCAACAGAGTCACACCTTGAATTTTACAAGTCTTGCAACATCAGTAACAAACACAAACAAAAAAACTCATCCGCTCAACCCCAATCTCTCCATCCGATAGCGCAGCGAGCGCACGGTAATTCCAAGCATTTTTGCTGCCTGGGTGCGATTGTACTTGTTTTCCATGAGCGCTTTGACAATCGAGTCGCGTTCCAATTTGTCGAGGAAGTCTTGCAGTGGCATGTTTTGGCCGTCAACGACAGGCAACGCCGTGTCGACCAGTTGCGTGGGCCGCGCAGTTTTGACGGTTGGCATGGATTGCGCCATTTCTTTAACTTTTGCCAATAATTGCAATTCTTCCCGTCCGATCTCGATATCCGGACAAAGTGCCAGCGTGCGCTCCAATATGTTTTCGAGCTCGCGCACGTTGCCGGGAAAATCGTAGTTCATCAGCACTTCAAGCGCGTCTTTTTTGAAACGGCAAACGGGACGCGCCGCTTCCCGACAGAGTTTTACCGTTACCGCTTCGGCGATCAGCGGAATATCTTCCCGCATCTCTCGCAATGCGGGCATGTTCAGTTCGATCACATTCAGTCGGTAATACAAATCCTGACGGAATTGATTGTTTTCAACGCATTGCACAAGGTTTTTATGCGTTGCGCTGATGATGCGCACATCGATATTGCTTTCTTGCGTTTCGCCGATCCTCCTGACTTTCTTTTCTTGAATGACGCGCAACAGCTTGACTTGCATTGCCAGCGGCAAATCGGCCACTTCGTCGAGGAACAAAGTGCCGCCGTTGGCGGCAAGGAAGAATCCGTCATATTCCTTGTCTGCGCCGGTAAAAGCGCCTTTTTTATAGCCGAAAAACTCGCTTTCCATTAAATTCTCAGGAATGGCGCCGCAATTGACCGCCACGAACGGTTGCGCATGGCGCGCGCTCCTTTCGTGAATCATGCGGGCCGCCAGTTCCTTACCGCTGCCGGATTCACCACCGATATAAACCGATGCCTGGCTGCGCGATAACTTTTCTATCGTTGCGCGCAATTGGCGCATGGGCGCGGATTCTCCCAGCAATGTCCGCCGGTTCGATTGCGTTTGCACCGCCACTTCGGTTTGCATCGGCGGCAAGCTGAGCGCGGATTTGACCAGTTCGCGCAATTGCTTTAACGAAACCGGCTTGGGCAGATAATCGAAAGCACCGGCTTTGAGCGCGGCCACGGCGTTTTCGGCGGTGCCGTGCGCCGTTATCACAGCCACCGGCAAATCGGCACTCTGCTGCGCGATATATCTCACCAAATCCAGCCCTTCCCCGTCGGGCAAGCGCATATCGGTGAGGCATAACTGATACCGTCCCTGCTGCAGCAATCGCTTGGCGTCGTTGACGCACTTGGCACTGGAAACATCCATGCCCATCCGGGCCAGCGTCAATTCGAGCAGTTCGATGATATCGGGTTCGTCGTCGACGATCAGAATGTTGGGTACGGTGTTTTTCATCTCAATAGATCAATACGCTCATGATTCATCGTTATCGATGGTTTTGACAATGACTCTAAAATGCCCGCCGCACGAGCCCTCGACATAATGAATCGACGCGCGGTTGTTTTCGCACAATTCCCGCGTGATATACAGCCCCAATCCGGTACCGCCCGTTGCAGTGGTAAAAAAAGGTTCGAAAATTTGCTTGACCTGCAACGAATCGATACCAGGGCCGTCGTCGATCACGTCGAGTAAAATCGCATCCCCGCTTTCCGACCTGGATAAGACAATCCGCACGCTGCCTTGCTGGCGGCGGCAATGACGCAATGCATTCCGGCACAGATTCCACAAAACCTGATTCAGGTGATCGCGGTCAAAACGCACAACATATTGCTCGGCATCGTCAAACACGAACAAATCGCCGTCGATTCTTTCGACCTGACAGAATTCGATTAGAAATTTCCGGAGATACGCATTCACGGCAATCGCATCCGGTTTAGCCGCATTGCGCCGGTTCAGTTGCAGCACATCCTGCACGATCTTGTTCAAACGCTGCGTGTTGTCACAAATAATGCGCACCAGCCGAGGATTGATACCGTTCTCTGCTTGCTCTTCTTCCAACAGCTCGGCGGCATGATTGATCGCCGACAACGGATTGCGGATCTCATGTGCGATATTGGCAGTCAACCGGCCGACGGCGGCGAGCTTAAGCTGCTCCAATTGCGATTGCACCCGCTCCATATCTTCCAGAAATACCACAATGCCGCTGCGAAATCCCGTTTGGATCGGCAGAAAACGCAATCGCACCAAAGCATTGGTATGCGCTAACCGCAACCAATCGCGGTAGGTTTCCTCGCCGTTCTGCCAGCTTGCCAGCCGGCCCGCCAATTCGGGGGCGCAATCGGTCAATTTGGATAACTGCGGCTTATCGGACGCCAAGCTAAAACCCAGCAGCTTTTCCGCGTAATGATTATGCTGACGGATGTTGCCGTCCTTGTCGATAATCAAGATTCCTTCGTGCAAATCCTGAATGACCAATTGATTGATTTGCGCCATGCCGGCCAGATCGATGCCGCGTTCCCTGGCAAGCTGTTCGCTGGCCAAAGTATGCTTGGCCAGTCGATACGCAGACCACGCAACGGCAAAATAAGCCATGCTCAGCAACCCGGCTTGCGAATACTGTGCGATGTAATTATGGATTGTCAGCGAGGCGTAAGCCTCTTGTAACAGCAAACTCAGCGTTGCTACCGATGCAAAAAAAAGCGCAAGACGCCCACGGCTGATCAACCCCGCGCCTGCCAGCGACACCAGCAACAAAACTCCCAAGCCGCTTTGCAAACCGCCGCTGGCATAGAGCATAACGGAAAACAAAACGATGTCGGCGATGACCTGAAATGTCAGTTGTCCATTAAATCCGGGAGCCTGCAACCGGACAAACACCATGGACAAGGCACTGCAAACGAGATGCGCTATCCCGGCTTGCAGAAACAATTGACGGTCGTAAGCGCCAAAATGCGTAAATTGCAATTCCCAAGCGATCAGCAGCAATCCGCCGCCGATAATCAACCGGTAAATATTGAAATAATAGAGAGAACGCCAATACTGGTCAGCATAGCCGATCTCCTGAGTTTCGGAGTGAAGCGACCACGGTATCGAAGGTTTTAACGATGACAATGCGGGCACAGGGATTCCATTACGATGAAGCATTCACGCGTAAGCGGTAGTGTTCGCGGCAACAAAAAAATTCGTCGTGATGACCGATGGCCTCGCCCTTGGGCAGATAAATATCGCAATATGCACAACGCACCATATCCTCGCTCGCTTCTTTCGGCGGCGCTGCTTCTTTTGCGGAATAACGGCCTTTGACCAACCAATAAATCAGTAGCGCTAACAGCAAATAAAAAATGAATTTACCCATGTCGTTTTGACGGTTGTCGATTCAAACCAAGTTTATGAATGCACGAAAAAGCAATCGCCGCTCATTCGAACTGCATCATTGCCCCTCATGCGAAGCTGAATCAAACCATGAATCGCGGTTAGCTTAGCAATATTTTTGTGCCGCAATTGTTCGATTAGCCATGTTTTTTGGGTCTATCACTGCGCAATAGGTATACGGATTGTTATTTCAAACAAATAACAAATCGCTTGGATGAGGAGTGGAAATGGCGATCATAATGGTGCCGCCTTTCTACGCCATTATGCAATTCGTGCGGCAAATCGTTGCTTGACGCCGATCAATGATTCCGTGTCACTGAAAAATCGGCGAGCTGAATCAGGCATTGCTTATTTTCGGATTCAGGCAGGATGGATATAGCGGCAATCGCAGCGGCGGCTTCTTGTTTGGCGCACTCTTTCGCGTAATCCAAGGCGGTTGTATTTTGAATCACATTCAACACAGGTTCAAAGCCGTCTTTTCCACCGTCTTCGATTGCTTTACGGATCGTCGCC
>SXJH01000028.1 GCA_005779435.1 Nitrosomonas sp.
CATTGTTCGGCGAATACCAGCGGTCGTACCACTCCTGCGCATCCTCCACGCGCATATTTTCCAGATCGTTCATCCAGCCGATGATCGGATTTCTATACGGATGCGCTTGAAAAGCGACCGCCATCATTTTTTCGTACACCAATGCACGCGCTTGATCGTCCGTGCGCAACCTGCGCTCTTCCATCACGACCTTGATTTCCTTCTCGAACTCTTCTTTCGTCAGCACCAGGTTACGCATCCGGTCGGATTCCAGTTCGATTGCCATCGGCAGGCTGCGTTTATGCAACTGCTGGTAGTATGCGGTGTAATCGTAACTGGTAAATGCATTCTCACGACCGCCAGCCGCCGCAATTTGTTTGGAAAACTCGCCCATCGGCACTTTCTTGGTGCCTTTGAACATCATATGTTCCAATACATGCGCAACGCCGGATACCCCGTTGACTTCATCGATACTCCCGGCTTTGTACCAAATTTGCGCCACCACAACCGGCGAGCGGCGATCTTCCTTCACGATCAGTTTTAAGCCATTGTCTAACATGAATTCATGCGGATTAGCCGTCGCCTGAAACGGCGACAACAGGATCAACAGCACAATAAAAGAAAAAAACCGGGGATAAGCAATACGATAATCGGGCGTCATTTTTACTAACCAAAATGTGAGCAAACAGAATAAAATGGGGCATTCGAAAATTACAATGTCTATTTTATAGCGTTTAGAGCCTATCAGAATGTTTAGTTTTTTTAAATCCAAAAAAGATTCCGCAGAACCCGCCGAAGAAGCGGCCGCAACCGCAACCGCAATCGAACCGGAAAATGCACCGGAAGATTCCATCGGTTTCGCCGACAAGCTTAAGCAAGGCCTCGCACGCACCCGGCAAAATTTCGGCAAACAACTGTCGGGGTTATTCGGCGGCGGCAAGATTGACGAAGCGCTGTACGAAGAACTGGAAACCATCCTACTGACCGCCGATGTCGGCGTTACCGCTACGCAACAGTTGCTGGAAAATCTGCGCAAACAAGTCAAACGGGATGCCCTGACCGATTCCGCGCAACTCAAACAAGCACTCAAGGAAGCGCTTGCCAGCATGCTGGAACCGCTGCAGAAGCCGCTGGATACCACTTTAAACCAGCCTTTCGTCATAATGATTACCGGTGTCAACGGCGTCGGAAAAACGACTTCGATCGGCAAACTGGCCAAATACTTTCAATCGCAAGGCCAATCGGTGCTGCTGGCGGCAGGCGATACGTTCCGTGCCGCAGCGCGAGAGCAATTGATGGTGTGGGGTGAGCGGAACAACATTACCGTGATCGCACCGGACAACGATCCGGATAAAAAAAGCGATCCTGCAGCCGTCATTTTCGATGCCGTCAATTCCGCCAAAGCGCGCGGCATCGATATCGTGCTGGCGGACACAGCAGGACGCCTGACCACACAAATGCATTTGATGGAAGAAATCAAAAAAGTAAAGCGCGTGATTGCAAAAGCCATGCCCGATGCGCCGCATGAAGTATTGCTGGTACTGGATGCCAACACCGGTCAGAATGCGATCATGCAAATGAAAGCATTCGACGAAGCGCTCGGCGTTACCGGTCTGATCTTGACCAAACTCGACGGCACCGCCAAAGGCGGCGTGGTTGCCGCCATTGCCGGACAGTACCCCCAGAACCCGCCCGCTTTGCGCTTCATCGGCGTCGGCGAAGGCTTGCACGATTTACGCCCGTTCGATGCCAAAGATTTTGTCGACGCGATGTTCGATTGATATGGCTTGTCGCGCGGACTCAGCATGATCACTTTCAAAAACGTTTCCAAGCGCTATCCGGACGGCTTTGTTGCGCTGAATAATGTCGATCTTGCGATAAAATCCGGTGAAATGGTATTTCTGACCGGTCACTCCGGCGCTGGAAAAAGCACATTGCTCAAGCTCCTTGCCTCGATAGAGCGTCCGACTTCCGGCGTCATCGCTATCAGCGGACAAAACATCGCGCAACTCAAACCGGCGGCGATCCCCTACCTGCGCCGCAAAATCGGTTTCGTATTTCAAGACCACAAATTGCTATTCGACCGCAGTGTTTTCGATAACGTTTTGTTGCCGCTACAAATCAGCGGATTCGACAGCAAATCCATGGCAACGCGCGCACGCGCCGCGCTGGATAAAGTTGGCTTGCTGCAAAAGGAAAAATCCATGCCCATTGCATTATCCGGCGGAGAAAGACAACGGTTATGCATTGCCCGTGCGGTGGTGCATCGCCCGGCGATTCTTATCGCGGATGAACCGACCGGCAATTTGGATATCGCATACGCCCGAGACATCATGACCATGTTCAATTCGTTCAATCAAGTGGGCGTTACCGTTCTGATCGCCACGCATGACGCCTCTTTATTGGAAAATACGCAACATCGCGTGTTATCGCTAAAACAGGGAAGATTGGCGGCATGATAAGCGCGTGGCTATCTCAGCACGGCCGTGCGCTTTTATTGACCATTAAGCAATTGATTCACAATCCCATAACCAACTTATGCAGCATCTTGGTAATGGGCATCGCACTCAGCTTGCCGACGGGCGTTTATATCCTGATGGAAAGTATGCAATCCTTATCCGGGCAAATATCCAGCGCGCCGCAAATGAGCCTGTTCGTCAAAACAACCGCAAGTCGGCAGGACATTGACAGTATCAAACAACGGCTTGAGTCGGATGCGCGAATCGTCGATTTTCAGTTTATTTCCAAAGACGCGGCTTTGCGGCAATTGCAACAAGACAACGGATTGACCAATATCGCCGCCAGCTTGGAGCGCAATCCTTTACCCGACGCTTTTATTGTGCATACGCAAAAGGACGGCACTGCGGCTTTGGAGCAACTGCGCGCCGCCCTGCAAAATTGGCCTGAAATTGAATTGGTGCAATTCGACTCCGATTGGGTTGAGCGCCTCGATGCCATTCTCGATTTAGGCCGCTTGATCATGTTGATGCTATCGACGCTGCTCAGCATCGCAATCGTTGCGATCATGTTCAATACCATTCGTCTGCAAATCCTCACCAAACGCGACGAAATTGAAATCTCCAAATTGATCGGCGCGACCGATAGCTTTATCCAACGGCCTTTTCTATATTTCGGGGCCATCCAGGGCTTGAGCGGCGGCATTGTCGCCTGGCTGATCGCAGCATTCCTAGTCGACAGGATGAATCGGCAGCTTGTTGATCTTACGCAACTTTATAGCACCGATTTTCAATTACACTTTCTCGCAATAACGGACAGTCTCAGTTTATTGATTTTTTCCGCATGGCTTGGCTGGTTAGGTGCGCGCATATCCGTTGCCAGTCATCTGTGGCAAATAGAGCCTCGGTAAGCCATGATACCGATTCGGCGGCGAAACTTTTCAGCAAGTTGGCACTCTTATCAAGCGAGTGCTAAAATGAAACAAAGGCACAACCTAACCGAGGAGATGATTATTATGACGAATGCTTTAACGCTGCCCGTAATGGGAGGAAGTCTTGAAAGTTATATTCAGTCAGCTAATTCTTTCCCTGTTCTTTCTCAAGAGGAAGAAACCAGGCTGGCGCGGCGTCTGTGGAGTCATGGCGACTTGGAAGCCGCTCAACAATTGATTTTATCGCATTTGCGTTTTGTCATTGCCATTGCGCGCGGTTATAAAGGCTACGGCTTGCCGCAAGCGGACTTAATCCAGGAAGGCAATATCGGATTAATGAAAGCGGTCAAGCGATTCGATCCGGAACGAGGCGTACGCTTGGTATCGTTCGCGGTGCATTGGATCAAAGCCGAAATTCACGAATTCATCATGCGCAACTGGCGCTTGGTCAAAATTGCGACCACCAAGCAACAGCGCAAATTGTTTTTTAACCTGCGCAGCATGAAACGAGGATTAGACACATTGAATCCGCACGAAGTCGATGCCATTGCCACTCAGCTCGGCGTGAAGCCGGAAGAAGTGGTGGAGATGGAGAAACGTTTCAACGGCGCTGATGTATCGCTCGAACCCTCGTCCGATGACGAAGACGACCGCTTTACACCGATCAGTTATTTAACGGATGGCAACGAGCCTTCTCGAATTCTTGAAAACAACCAATTAATTCAATTACGCGAAAAAAGCTTGCAACAATCTCTGGAAAATCTGGATGAACGCAGCCGTCATATCATCGAAGCACGCTGGTTGCGCGAAAAAGAAGACA
>SXJH01000193.1 GCA_005779435.1 Nitrosomonas sp.
CCCTAAAAACCAATGACAAACTTTTTACAAGCTACAGAACGAATCATTACGGATACCGTCGCAAAAAATGCCGCAGAAACGGATAAATCCGGCATTTTTCCGCAACCTGCAATCGATGCCATGCGCGAAGCCGGTTTGCTCGGATTGATCAGTGCGTCGAGCATCGGCGGATTAGGCCAGGATATTCGCGCTGGCGCGATGGTCGTTGAAAAGCTGGCGCAAGAATGCGCATCGACGGCAATGATCGTTTGCATGCACTATTGCGCCTGCGCCGTCATCGAAAAGTACGGCCCGCTCGAAGTTCGCAAGCAACTCGCGCAGGGCAAGCACCTCGCCACGCTCGCTTTCTCAGAATCAGGTTCGCGAAGCCATTTCTGGTCACCGACGGGCACCGCAACGCGAGATGCCAACAGCATCCGTCTCAATGCAAAGAAAAGCTGGGTTACCTCTGCGAGCCACGCAACGCTTTATGTTTGGACGAGTAAGCCTGTTGCCGCAGCAGGGGCGAGCACACTGTGGTTGGTGCCGAGAAGCATCGACGGCATTTCGATCCAAGGCAATTTTGACGGTATCGGCTTGCGCGGCAACGATTCAATACCGGTAACCGCAACGGATGTCTCGATTCCAGAGCACGCCATGCTGGGCGAAGACGGCGCTGGTTTGACCATTATTCTCGAAACCGTTCTGCCGATATTTAGCGCACTATCCGCCGCAACGGGAATCGGCCTGATGGAAGGCGCGACGGCAGCCACTTGCAAGCATGTCATGGATACGCGCCACGATCACCTTAATACCGCTTTATGCGACCTGCCGACCATCAGGGCTTATTTGGCGCGAATGCGCATCATGACCGATCAATCGCGTTGCTTGTGGCTGGACACCTTGCAAGCATTGGCGGAAGAGCGCCCGGACGCCATGCTGCGCGTACTCGAATGCAAGGCTTCTTCCGGCGAATCGGCAACGCAGGTATTGGATCTTGCGATGCGGATTTGCGGCGGCGCCGCATTCCGCCGCGAAGTCGGCGTTGAGCGTCGGTTTCGCGATGCGCGCGCCGGTACCGTGATGGCGCCGACAACGGATCAACTATACGATTTCATCGGCAAAGCCATTTGCCGCATGCCCGTTTTTGAGTAACCTATGACTAAACCGTTTTTACTGGGCGCCGTGGCTTACGACGCCAAAGTTGTGACCATTTGGGACGGATTTCAACGCTGGTTTGCGCAACACGATTTCGCCTTCGATTACATGCTCTATTCCAATTACGAACAACAGGTCGAAGGGCATTTTTCCGGGCATTTTCATGTCGCTTGGAACTCTCCTTTGGCTTGGCTCCAGGCTGAACGCATCGCGGTACGCACCGGCCGCACTGTCAAAGCCATTGCAATGCGCGATACCGATTGCGATCTCACCAGCGTCATTGTGGTGCGGCAAGATTCCCCCATACAAACCATCCGGGATTTACGCAATAAAACCGTTGCCGTGGGCGCCTCGGATTCACCGCAAGCAACTTTGATTCCGCTGCTGCATCTTGCGGAAGCCGGTCTTGAACCGGAAAAAGATGTAAACGTGCATAGGTTCGATTTGTTAGTCGGCAAACATGGCGACCATATCGGCGGCGAACGGCATGCCGCCAAAGCGCTGATTGACGGCCGAGTCGATGCGGCTTGTATGATCGACGGCAACCACTTGCTATTTGCGCGCGAAGGCACGCTACCGGCAAATAGCACCCGGATATTGGCGCAAACGGCTGAATACGATCATTGCAATTTCACCGTATTGGACACCGCGCCTATTGAAGCCGTCGCACGTTTTCGCGAGCTATTGCTGTCGATGTCTTACGACGATCCGGCAGTCAGACCGCTGCTCGACCTGGAGGGCCTCAAACAGTGGCGTCCCGGGCGCACTGAAAAATATGCGCTCTTGGCTAGAGCGATCGATCGATTTCATACGGTCGACGCATTTGTCGATAAAGTAAGCAACGCTTGCAGATAACCATGACAGCTTCCAACGCAGTTGAATTGGGCCGCTTAGGATTGGATCAAGGCGGATATTTATTGATCAAGCATGCGCTTCGCACCGTGCCCGTAGGTTCGGCGATTCAAGTTTCCGGCGAATCTCCTGAACTTGCAATTCATTTACGCAGTTGGTGCCGCACGCAAGGACATCGCATCGACTTTCTTTCGCAAACATCCGCCGATCATGCTCCGATCGCCATCATATATCGCGGCGGCGCCGAGACCGGTCGTTGGGTCGGTGCGCAATCCACCGGCGATGCCAGCATGCCGCAGCAGCATGCTCCGGCATGCTGGGGATTGGCCGGACGCAGCGCAACCGTTGAAGCCGGATCTCCTTCGTTCGAATTTCCCCTCAATACGCGCACTGAAGTCTGGGCGCAGGAAGTTGCGCGATTATATGCGCAAGCGCTGGCCGCACAGTGGAATCCGATCGCTGCGATTCCCTGGAACGAGCCTTTTGATCTGCCTGACGAAATCGAAGATGCCGTTGTGCAAGTAATGACTTATCTGATCGAAAACGAAACCGCCGCATTGATTATTCCGGCCAGATTTGCCGCGCAAATCCATCCGCATTTTCGCGAAGTCATGCAATTGCTTGCCATTCAAGCTGCCGACGAAGCCCGTCACATTGAGGTTTTCACTCGCCGCGCATTACTGCGGCGCACGAAACTGGGTTTGTCCACTGCAGGTGGACAAGCATCGCTGAAAACCTTGCTTGATGAAACCGATTTTACGCTATCCGGTATGCTGCTATCGGTGCTGGGAGAAGGGAGTTTCTTGTCGTTATTGTCGTTTCTGCATCAGCACGCACCGGATCCGGTAACGCGCGAAATCGCACGCATGGTCAGCCAAGATGAAGCACGCCATGTCGCTTTCGGCGTCGCGCATTTGACTTGGCATGTCAACGAGCAACCTTCGTGTCTCGACCGTCTTGCAATTGCGATAGAACGCCGTCACGACATGCTAGCGAATACTGCCGGTCTTAACGAAGAAGTGTTCGATGCGCTAATACTACTGGCGGCTGGCTCGCTGCAACCCGAGGCGCTGCGCGCTGGATGGAATAAAGTGCAAACGCTGATCGCCGATATGGATCAGGGGCGCATCAAGCGATTGCGCAAAATCGGTTTTCCCGACTCGAAAGCGCAATCGCTTTCCGCATTGCATACCCGGAATTTCATGTAGCGCCGGATAATGCGTATATGTTTTTATCTTTCAACGGAATTATGCTTCGAAGGATAAAATTCAGATTACTTCATTTGCGATTCCACGAACGTGGTTTCCCGATTGTAATCGTCCCAGATATAACCCGGCTTAACAAAAGGCGTGGTCGGTATCAAGAAAGTCGCAATATCGAATGCACCGCTTAAAGAACGTCCTACTGCATTAGCGATTCCGGTCAGAAAACCGACCGTCATGCCATGAATAACGCCATCGCGATTTCCAACGATGGTGATTGTTTTAGGGATCTCTGCAACGCCGGTAACCGCATTCGCAAGCCCGACGCCCAATTTATCCATCGCTTTATCGGGATATTGATCGGCAAAGACAGAATTTGGCGCAAACAACATGATCGCCAACGACATGATCAGGGTTTGGATTGTTTTCTTCATCGTAACGTCCTAAAAAAGTAAATTATAAAAATCACTTACCGTTCGCTTGCTTGTCGGATTGCTTAAGAATATTTAGAATCCTTTCGACATCTCGTTCAATTTGCGCTTCGGGGTAATTCTGATTTTGCAATTCGGTTCTGATCCTAAAACCCAGCTCCAGCACCAGCAATTCCATGGCGTTTTTCTCGCCCTTCTGCGAAGCGGCTTGGTATTCTACCTGAAATCGGCTGATGGCATTCGTCATCGTATCGCTGGTAAGGTTCAGACTATTCAACGCGACATCCAATTCGTACTTTAAATTACTTGATAACAACGGCTGCGTCGATAGCGGCGCTTTTTCAGGCTGATAATCGATATATTTCGGTATCAGTACGGACAGCATGATAAGCGCTGTCCCAAAACCGACCGTCGCGGCAACAAAAGACCACAACTGATATTCCTTACCGAAAAATTTAACCGCTTTGGCTTTTTTTGCGCCAAGGCTGGCATAAACGATAATTCCTACAACAAACAATATGACACCAAGTGTCATGACAACGGGTACCATTGGATGCACAGTTCTACTCCTCCGTCCTTACTTTTAATTGTAATTTAATAGTAAATATACTCGCCACAACCGCAAATTGCCGGTGTATTACCGATTCGATGTGCTTTTAATTCTAGCTTAAATGATACGCAGTGGATACGAGTTTGATATGTTGAGAGCTGCGCTGAAGAATATTGGGTGGCTATGAACGGCAACTATCGAATAACGATAGCAATACTGAGAAATCCTTTTGTGCGCTTAACTTTTACAGCTATCACGCCTCTCAGCCTCTCAATATCCAAGCCGATACACCGGCTTGGATATTTCGGCATTAGCTGCGGATTAGTTGCATTTTCCTAATTCAGAACCGTCGCTATTGGTCTCGGTGCCGTCATCCTTCACACATGAGTTTTGGCAAACACCGGATTTTTTGCATGCCTTTCCAGCAGGCAGGCTCTTTTTATCGATACAAGCGCCTTCCACCAAATAGCAAACTTGATCGCCGCCGCACGCGCTCTTTCCGTCTTTCTCGGTTTCTGCGCTACATGCAGCAAACGCAAGGTTTGCCGTAAAAGTCATTGCAAAAACAAGCGCCAGTGTACTAACAATTTTCTTTACCATCATGATTTCTCCTTTTTTAACTTACGAAAAAAACACCCCTTTCCTTCAAGGATAGCAGAAATACTCCATTCAGTGCGACCGGTAATTATCGTCTGCTATTCGGTTTGACTTGCGGGTGTTATTTAGCGATGATATAGCTTATCTTTTACCCAGTAAATAGGAGCGACCATGACCACCAATACTATCCTCAAGCAGAAAATTGACGCGATTATCGGCGACAAACACTTACTCAAGCACCCGTTTTACGTTGCCTGGACTGACGGAAAGCTAACTAAAGAACAATTGAAACATTACGCTGAGCAATATTTCCACAATGTATTGGCCGAACCGACCTATTTAAGCGCGGTGCATTTCAATACGCCGCATATGCATTCTGAAACCAACAGCGGCGATATCAGCGTCCGCCAGGAAGTTCTGAGAAATTTGATGGACGAAGAATATGGCGATAAAAATCACCCTGCGCTGTGGAAACATTTTGCTTTCGCACTGGGTGCAACGGATCAGAGCTTAGCCAATGCAGCCGCATTGCCAACGACTGAAAAACTGGTTTCCACATTCCGCGATATTTGCCTCAATCGCCCATTTTATGCCGGACTCGCTGCATTGCACGCATTCGAATCGCAAGTGCCCGATGTGGCCGCAGTAAAAATTGACGGTCTCGATAAATTCTACGGCATGAAAAACCCGTCCGATTACGAATTCTTTACCGTTCACCAAAAGGCCGACGTTTATCATTCGCAAGCCGAATGGGCGATCATCGATCGTTTTGCCGACACCGCCGAAAAACAAGAAGAAGTATTGGCCGCCACCAAAGAAGCTTGCGATGCATTATGGGGCTTTCTGGATGGCATCCACGAAACTTACTGTGCCGATTTGGCTTGCGAGCAAAAGCAAGCTGCCGTCATGCATTAAAATCTTATTAAATGCAATCGGAACGAGGAATACCCCTTGTTCCGATTGCATCTCCGCCACACCGAAACATTCCCTTCAGTCTTTTTTGATGATTGCGATTTCTTCCGCAACATCGTTTTCGTCGTACTTTACTTGGAACGCCATTTCATCGCCGTTGAAAGTAATTTCGGTCGGCGTGCCTACCAGCTCCCATAATCCGAGCGTAGCCACATTCGCCGCGCCATGAAAAAAAGCCCTTCCCGCTTTGGCGCCGGTGCTATAGCCTTGGGTGAATTTAAAAATTTCGTAGCGCTTGCCGTCCCGATATTCGCTCAGCACCGGTGCGCCAAACTCCGATACCAATTGAACCCTTGTCGTGCCCGGTTGCAGCAATTCGACATCTTTTTTTTCCGGTTGCTTGGCAGCCATAAATACCGAACATCCGGAAACCAACATACCCAAAAATGCCAATACCGCAATGCGCTTTGCCAGATTTATTTTTTTCATCATAAAACCGTTCTCGCGTAACCTTAAATTTGGATTTGCCAATTATCCCATTTTTCGATCCATTGCAAAATGCCAATCGAATCGATTGATCGAATAAGAATAATTTTATTATTCTTAAATATTATAAAGAAATTAATAAATATTATTTCTATTTATATAGAAAAGTTGCTATCGTTCGCACCCATCCATTTCCGCTATTGATGATGCATCGGAATTAACCATTAAATTCGATTGGTTAGCTGCACGGTCAATCGCCATTATTATTTGCAACGATTCGCCGGATTGTTCCGGAAAATCGTCCAAGGAGAGTCAGGTGAAGTTTTTGTTGTTCCAGTTAAAAATCATCATTGCCGGTTTGCTCATTGCCGATTCGGCTTTGGCGGATTCGAGCAAAATACCGGAGACTGAATACTCGACCAAGCAATCCGTTGTCATAAAAACCGTGCAACAAGGCATTTCTCGTCCGCCTTCCGATGCTTCGGCACAAGGCAAATCGGCACCTGCCGCCGTCTTAGATGCAAATAAACAAATCGCGAGCTATCATCGCCGTTCGGACAGCTACGCCACAAACCCGGAATCCGATCCGCCACGCTATGTTCGTCGCCTAAGCGATATCGGTGTCGATGCCTTCAAAGACGTTACATGGCTCGACATCGGTTTGGAGCATCGCACGCGCTACGAATGGCGCAATAACGACATCCGCCGCGTTGAAGGCGGCGAAGATAATCCGATCTTTCTGCGCCATCGCGCATGGATCGGCATCAAGGAAATTCTGGATCCGTTCCGTTTTGCCGTCGAATTTCAAGATTCGCGCGTAGTCAACAATAAGCATGTGCCGACCGATCAGGAAAGAAACGTGTACGATCTGATCAATGCTTACGGCGAGTTGTACTTCAAAAAAGGATTGGGTGTCGACGATCGCAATCAAGACCGTCCGATTCGGTTTCGCGTTGGCCGGATGGCTTACGAAACCACGGATCGCCGCTTTATCGCCCGTAACGAATGGCGCAACACCACCAACGCATTCGAAGGTTTCCGTTTAAACCTGGGACGCGAAGCCAACGATTGGGAATTAGACTTGTTCGGCATGCAGCCGGTCAGACGCCTACAAACAAAGTTCGACGAAGCGAACGATCACTTATGGTTTTTCGGCATCATCGGCCATTGGCGCAAATGGTCGGATATTGTTACATTGCAACCATACTATATGGGGCAAAAACAAACCGCCGATCCGAACGGCTTTACCGCGACCAACCGGCTAAACCGCGAAATCCATATGCCCGGATTCCGCGCCTACGGCAAAATCGGCAACTTGTTCGATTATGACGTCAGCTATAACCATCAATTGGGCTACAACGGCAATTTGCAGCAGAATGCGCAAGGCTACACGATCGAAGCGGGCAAAACCTTCGATCACCCATGGAAGCCTCGTCTCACTGGGTTTTACGGCTATGCCAGCGGCGATCGCAATCCGAATGACGGCGAAGACAATCGCTTCGACCGATTCTTCGGCTTCGCCCGTCCCTGGTCGGCCGATCACTATGTGGTTTATGAGAATCTGAAAGCGCCCAAGATCCGATTCGATTTACAACCCATGCAAAAATTGGGATTTGAACTGACGTATGCCTGGTATTTTCTTGCCAGCAAAAGAGATCGCATGTTCGATATTCTAAACGGCAATATCAGCAATACGGTTCAAGATCCCGGATTCAATCGTGACCGCACCGGCCAAAGCGGCGATTTCGCCGGTCATTCGTTTGAAGGACGCATACGCTATCAGGTAACCCCGAAAGTTAATACTGTTCTCGGCTATACTCACTTCACCGCTGAGGATTTCGTCAAAAACCGTATCGCTGCCAGCCCGTCTTGCACCGGCGGTCACGCGCACCCATGCGTCGATCATCGATCCGGCGACACCGATTTTTTATACTTTGAAGTACTGATCAGTTTGTTATAACCGAAAATCGCACTATGACCCCCAACGACACACCCGATATTCGATTACCCAGCAACAGCGCCGGATTAAGCGCACAAGCGATCGACGAACTGAATGCACGCTATCGTCCGTTAAATTTCGAAGACCGCCTGCGCAAGCTCTATGAGGATTTTTCGCCCGAAAAAATCATGGTAACGTCGTCCTTTGCAGCGACTTCGGCTTACTTTCTGCACATCATTTCGCGTATTCGTCCCGCACAAGTGATTTTTTTCGTCGATACCGGCTTTCACTTTCAAGAGACTTTGTTATACCGCGATTACCTGATCGGGTTATATCATTTGAAAGTCGAAGCTTTGAAAGCCGACGATTATCAGCATCAATACAGCGTAAAAGAAAAACTATAC
>SXJH01000194.1 GCA_005779435.1 Nitrosomonas sp.
GATCATCAGCCCGGAGCAAAGCGCGCCGCTGGCGTACATCAGCGGCACAGTGGGCGTGTTGATCGGCGCCGACTTGTTGCGCATGAAAGACCTTGCGCGGCTCGGCACACCGTATGCATCGATGGGCGGCGCGGGGACGTTTGACGGAATTTTTATCACCGGCATTGTCGCGGCACTGTTGGCTTGAGTTTTCGTTCCTTACTTCCCCCTTCGTTTCTGTCGCTTTAGTGTCAATCCCGCTATACTCATTGGCATGACAAGTTCATGCCCGCACAATTCGTCCGATCCGCCGCGCGAGCACTTATTGCATCGCTTATATGCCGTGCAACGGCAATACCGGCACATTTCGCCGCAAGCGATGCAACAAATCGCCGATGAATTTCATTTGCCGCTCGGCCAAGTGGCTTCGGTGGTGGCGTTTTATGCGTTTTTTTCCACGCAACCGCTTGGCCGCTTCCATATTCTGTTCAGTAATTGCACCAGTTGCGGTTATCTGGCAAATGGCGAAAACCTGTTGCAACTGCTGTGCAAGCAGTTACAGACATCTCCCGGCAAAACGCGCGCGGACGGATTGATCAGCATCGACGAAACTTCTTGCATCGGCCAATGCGACCGCGGCGCATCGCTACTGGTCAATGACGTACCCATCACCGGACTGAACCCTGAAAAAATTGCGCAAATCGCGCAACTGATCGCAACCGCCATCCCCCTCGATGCGTGGCCTGCGCAATGGTTTGAAATCCGCGACGCCGTGCATCGACGCGAACTGCTGCTGACAACGCAACCGGCGCCCGGCAGTGCGCTGCGGCAAGCACTGAAACAAGGCATCGGCGAAACCCTGGCGGCGATTCGGCAATCCGGATTGCGCGGGCGCGGCGGCGGCGGGTTCGATACCGGCACGAAATGGCAATTGTGCCGCGAAGCGCCCGGCGATGCGCGCTATGTCGTTTGCAACGCCGACGAAGGCGAGCCCGGCACGTTTAAAGATCGCGTGTTGTTGCGCATTCACGCTGAAGCGCTGTTTGAAGGCATGGCGCTTTGCGCGTTCGTCATTGGCGCAACCCGAGGATTCATTTATCTGCGCGGCGAATACCGCTATTTATTGCCGCAGTTGCAGGCTGCGCTTAATCGACGCCGCGATCAAGGATTGCTGGGTGGCAATATCCTCGGACATGCGGGATTTGATTTTGACATCGACATCGTGGCCGGTGCCGGTGCCTATATCTGCGGCGAGGAATCGGCGTTGATCGAATCGCTCGAAGGCAAGCCCGGTATTCCGCGCATCCGGCCGCCGTTTCCAACCACGCACGGCTACCTGGGGCAACCCACTGCAGTCAATAACGTCGAAACCTTGATTGCGGCAACGCATATCGTCGCACACGGCAGCGACCGGTTTAATTCCGTCGGTACGCCGCAATCGCCGGGCACCAAAATCCTCAGTGTCAGCGGCGATTGCCGTTCGCCCGGAATTTACGAATACCCGTTTGGCGTACGCATTCAGCAAATTCTCGGCGATTGTGGTGCTGGCGATGCACAAGCGGTGCAAATCGGCGGCCCTGCCGGCAAATTGATCGCACCGGCGGATTTTAACCGCGCCATCGGCTTTGAAGATCTTTCGACCGGCGGTTCGTTTCTGGTATTCGGGCAACAACGCGATTTACTGACGATTCACCGCAATTTTGCGCATTTCTTCGCGCACGAAAGCTGCGGTTTTTGCACCCCGTGCCGCGTCGGCACGCAATTGCTGAAAAATACCTTGGACAACATCGCCGCCGGTCGCGGCTCGGCTTGCGATCTCAAGGAACTGCAACAACTCGGCCAGATCGTGCAACGCCAATCGCATTGCGGACTGGGGCATAGTGCCGCCAATCATGTGCTGGACGGCTTGCAGCAATTCCCGCAAACGTTCTCTTCGCATCTAAAACAATCGTTTTCCGCGCGCTTCGATCTCGATCAATCGCTGGCAAGCGCCCGGCAACTTACGCACCGAGGCGATGCCGCCGCGCATCTGGATAACGGATGATGGCAACGACCCCCGGCACGATCCGCATCGACAATCAGGAAATCCCGTTCACACCGGGGCAAACCATCATGGACGCAGCTTTGGCTGCCGGCGTTTACATTCCGCACCTGTGCCACTACCCCGGACTCACCCCGAGCGGCAATTGCCGCTTATGCATAGTGGAAACCGGCAACCGCAGCGTCGCAGCATGCATTACACCGGCCGTTGCCGGCCAGGAAATCCGCAGCAACACGCCGGAACTGAATGCGGCACGCACAACAATCACGCAAATGTTGTTCGTCGAGGGCAATCACATCTGCCCGTCGTGCGAAAAAACCGGCAACTGCAAGCTGCAGGCGCTGGCTTATCATCTGGGCATGCTGGACGATCATTTCCCGCAATTTTATCAACGCCGCGAACTCGATGCGTCGCATCCAGACATTTTGCTCGACCGCAGCCGCTGCATTCTGTGCGATTTATGCGTGCGCGCCAGCCGCGAAGCGGACAACAAAAATGTGTTCGCCATTGCCGGGCGCGGCACAAATGCGCATCTGACCGTCAACTCCCCGAGCGGCAAGCTGGCCGACAGCGCCATTGCAGCAACCGACTTAGCGGCAACCGTCTGCCCGGTCGGCGCCATTATGATCAAGGAACAAGGCTACCAAACGCCGATCGGGCAGCGCATATACGACCGCCGCACCATCCGCGAAACCGGTTTGCAAGAACATATCGATAAGAAAAATGACGATTGAACGCGACAACAAACGCAAGCTCAAAATCGCCACCGCATCGCTGGCCGGTTGCTTCGGCTGCCACATGTCCTTTCTGGACATGGACGAGCGTCTGGCCGGTTTGCTCGAGCAGGTCGAATTCGACCGCTCGCCGTTCACCGACATCAAGCGTATCGGTTCATGCGACATCGGTTTAATCGAAGGCGGCGTGTGCAATGCCGAGAATGTGCATGTGCTGCGCGAATTCCGCGCCAACTGCGCTGTTCTGGTAGCCGTCGGCGCTTGCGCGATCAACGGCGGCGTACCCGCGCTGCGCAATTATTTTGATGTAAAGGATTGCCTGGAAGAAGCGTATTTGACCGGAACCGGCATCGCCAATCCGCAGATTCCGAACGACCGTGAATTGCCGCTGCTGCTCGATAAAGTCTATCCCATCGGCGAAGTGGTGCCCATCGATTATTTCCTGCCCGGCTGCCCGCCTTCCGCCGCTGCTTTCCTGCAATTGCTGGAGCCGTTGCTGACCGGACAAAAACCGGCCATTTCAAAATCCCATTTGCATTACGATTGATTGCCATGGAACCGGACAAAAAATCACCCGCTATCCGCCGCATCGCCATCGATCCGGTCACGCGCGTCGAAGGGCACGGCAAAATCACGCTGCTGCTGGACGACAACAACCATATAGTCGAAGCGCGATTCCATGTCGTTGAGTTTCGCGGTTTTGAGAAATTCATCCAAGGCCGTCCGTACTGGGAAGTGCCTTTCATCGTGCAACGGCTGTGCGGCATCTGCCCGGTCAGCCATCAATTGGCGGCAGCGAAGGCAGTGGATCAAATCGTCGGGGTACGGCAGCTCACGCCGACGGCGACCAAATTACGCCGCTTGCTGCATTTCGGGCAGATTCTGCAATCGCACGCGCTGCATTTTTTTCACCTGTCGTCGCCCGATTTTCTGTTCGGCTTCGGCAGCGATCCGGTACAACGCAATATCGCCGGTGTATTGCAGCAATTCCCTGAAATCGCGCTGAAAGGGGTAAAACTGCGCAAATACGGCCAGCAAATCATCGAAGCGATCACCGGCAAACGCATCCACGGCACCGGCACCGTGCCGGGCGGCATGAACAAATCGCTCACGCCGCCCGAGCGCGATGCGCTGCTGTCGGATATCGGCAACATTTTGCAATGGAGCCGGGAAGCGCTGGCGCTGAACGAGCAAATCCACACCGGACACCCGGAGCACCGCGATTTCGCGACGCTGCGCAGCCATTATCTCAGCCTGACCGGGACCGACGGCGAACTGGAGTTCTACCATGGCGGATTGCGCGCACGCGCTGCCGACGGCAATACGATCTTCGACCAATTCGATTACTGCGATTATCGGCAAATTTTGCGGGAAGAAGTGCGCCCGTGGAGTTACATGAAGTTTCCGTATTTATCGGCATTAGGCATCGAACAAGGTTGGTACCGCGTCGGCCCGCTGGCGCGCATCAACAATTGCGATTTCATTTCCACGCCGCTCGCCGAAGCGGCTCGGCAGCGTTTCAAGGCTTTCGGCCACAACGGTTTGGTGCATGACACGCTCGCCTACCACTGGGCGCGCATGATCGAGCTGCTGCACTGCGCCGAATCGATACACACCCTGCTGATCGATGCCGACATTACCGGTACTGAATTGGCCGCCGGCAAAGGCGCGCACCGATCGCAAGGCATCGGCGTCATCGAAGCTCCGCGCGGCACACTGTTCCATCATTATCAAGTCAACGAAGAAGGTTTAGTGACCAAAGCCAATCTGATCGTATCGACCACCGGCAACAACCAGGCGATGAACGAATCGGTACGTGCCGTCGCCAACCGATACCTCGACGGCCACGAAATCACCGAAGCGCTGCTGAACCGCCTCGAAGTCGCCGTGCGTGCGTACGATCCCTGCCTTTCATGCGCCACGCATGCGCTGGGCAAAATGCCGCTGCAGGTGACGCTGCAAGACACGACAGGAAAAGTGATTCATCAATTGACGAAAGGAACAAACGGCGCTCTTTTTTCTTAAGATGAATTTATTAACCGCACAGCGGCCTTATCGTACCGACCGGTATACATTTTTTTGATAAAGCTGTCGCGATACCAATAGCCCTGAACATAATCAACGTTCAATTGTTTCGCAAATAACAAGTCACCGCTTTTTTCGATGCCTTCCAGCACGATTTTCTTGCCGGTGCAATGCGCGTAATCGACGATCGATTTAACCAAATAGAAAAATTTTTGGTCATGTTTCTTGATCAGGATATGGCGATCCAGTTTGATAAAATCCACCAAATGGATAACAGCCGTCGATATCAACGACTGCGGATTAAATACATCGTCAATCGCGGTTTGAATTTTGCTTTTCGATAACAAATCGATCATTGCCAGACTCATTCTGGCGTCGTTCAACTCCGAGTTCTCGATCAATTCAATGACAATGTCTTTCTTTGACGATGCATTGAACAATTCAAGAAACGGATTATTTTCTCCCTCGACGCCGCATGCATAAAACGAATCTTGATCCAAGTTGAGAAAGAGTTTTTTATTATCCGGCGCGTGGAGCAATTGCAATTTCTTCAGCTCATATTCGACCTGAAACAAACTCAAGGGACATTTATGCAGCGATTTAAAGACGATATCCGGCGGTATCGATTCATTCTGACAATAGAATCTGGCCAAACATTCATACGCATAAATTTCCTGAGTGCTTAAATCGATGATCGGTTGATACTCGACGCCATACTGCTTGTTTTCTATTAATGCAACCAGCGATAAGGGGGGCAACATCTTTTAAATCCCGGCGAGAAGCCAAATGCAAAAATACAGGGATTTTTGCTGTTAACGATTAGGCAGTTATGCGGGAATCCATCAATACATCGGATCGGTGTAATGCGAATCCCGCATCGATTCGGTCAACCGATGGCTATTCCACCGTATAAGTCGTCATCATTCCGGCGCCGATATGATCGTTGACATGACAGTGATACATCCATGATCCTTGAACATCGGGTTTCATCGTCAATGTCTTGGTTGCTGCCGGCAACACTTCCGTGACATCCAGGCGATTGCCGTTATGCAGCAATGTCGCGCCATGCCAATGCGGAGAATGGAGATCGACTTCCGTACCCATTCCCATGATGTACCAGCGCACTCTTTCCTCTTTACGCATTGTGTAGCCTTTATTGTTGCTATAAACCAATCCATTGATGCCGTGCATCAAGTTACTTTCCTGAAAACCTTCATCGCCCGGATCGCATTGACTGCTACAGGCCGCGAGATTCGCGTCCAGATATAAACTGGCATTTTCGTCGAATACGGTAAACAGCGATACAAATTCCCGGTCTGCATCTTTAGGGGAGCCATCGGTATTTGCTGCACCTTGCCTGGAAATGATAATCGGACCGATCAATCCGGCATTGGTGTCCGCAGGTTCGTTTACGTGACTGTGATAAATCCAGGCAATTGACGAAGGATCGTTTCCGCCCGGTCCCGCGCGTTCCGGAACTTCCCAGATATAAGTATATTGACCGCCGGGCGCGACGATGCCTTCCTGGCTGTGACCGCCTCCATGCGCAGCACCTTCATGGGCCTTGGTATAACGCACGCCATGCGGATGAATGCTGGCAGGAAAGCGGGTATTGTTTTTAAAATGCACGGTAATTTGATCGCCCACCTCGGCACGGATGACCGGCCCCAGTATTCCCAAGTGCTCTTCGGCGGCAGTGCGTTGCTTGATTGCCGCAAACCCTTCCGAATATTCACGGTAAACCGCTTTTAAATAACTTCGGCCAATACCTTGTTCGACAAATACGCGTTGCTCCTCGGTAAATTCTTCACCTGTCATCGGATTGAGCGGAAACGAAGGCGCATAATCCCACTGCACTTCGTCCGCCGCAATCCAATATACCCTGTTTGTCGATTTGGCCCATGCCGAATGGCAGGTTAACCCAAGCAATAAAATGGCCGCAGCCAGTTTAACAATGTGTTGTCGTAACATCTGATAATCCCTCTCCAATTCAATTAAAGCCATAATGACATAGGCCATCTCATGCGATGCCTATGAAATATTTCATCGATTGTTGTCGGCTGGCGACGGCGGAAAACCGGTGGCTGGCTGAATCGATCCGTTGTTAACACATACAGATCAGGCATTGTGAAATGTTTTTATGAAAACCCCGCCATATTTTCCATACGGCGGGGCATGATTGCTATTAATTCAACTTAGTGTCGTACGCTGAAATCACTTCGATGATAACCGCTCGAGCAACCAATGCTTTAGTTGCATTAACGCTTTCGCTTGCCTCGATCAAATCTTGCAGCGCATTTTCCAGTTGCACGCGCTGCGAGGAACCTATGCGCAATTCAAGATCCGGCAACAGGATATCGGCATATAGGGACACTCTTTCGGCAGCAAGCCGGGCCTGATGATTGTCCGTACCAAAAACGGCTTCCAATTGACTCAAATTCCGACTCATTTGTCCGATGATGCCCCGGCTGATTTCGCTGACGATTTGATCCGCTACGACATTGGCCAAATCGCCAACCATTTGCGCCTTGATGCGGTTACTGCCGGATGGATTATCCGGGGAAATAAAACCTTCCACGATGCGATAGAAATACTCACCCTCGGTTTGTTTTTCCTGAGCCGCAGCAACGTCGCTGCCGCGATCCTTAATGATTCCCTCGACTTCGCGCAGCACCCCGATCAGAAAACTTCTGGCCAGTGGAATAACGATTCTTTCGCGTGCCAGAGCAACTTGTGTATGAGCGTCGGCGTTTTCCTTGCTCAAGGCCTGGCGGCCATGTATAAACGCCAGCGTCACCTGATCGTCGATATCCGGATTCGTGCCCGATTTAATCGTTTGCTTATCCGCCGACAATACTTTATTTTCTCTGCCGGCCGTACCGGTA
>SXJH01000195.1 GCA_005779435.1 Nitrosomonas sp.
CCAATCCGGATCGGTCATGTCGGTGATCAGCACATCGCCCGGTTGGATTTGATGCATTTGTTGCGCGGTCATAATCAAACGCGCGGTTCCCTGGCCGATTTTGCTGCCGATCGCGCGGCCTTCGGCCAGCACGGCTGCCTTGCGATTCAGTTTGAATCGTTCCAGAACCGATGCGGCGCGGCTTTCTACCGTTTCGGGGCGCGCTTGCACGACATAAAGCCGATTGTCCAAGCCGTCGAGCGCCCATTCGATATCCATCGGGCGGCCGTAATGCTGTTCGATGGTCATGGCTTGACGGGCAAGCGACTCCGCCTGAGCGTCCGTCAGTGCAAAGCGCATGCGCCGCGCGGCATCGACATCGCGCGTCAGCGTATGGGCATCGCCGCCGTTTGTTTTATCGGCGTATACCATTTCAATGGCCTTGCCGCCCAGGCGGCGCGACAAAATGGCGGGTTTTCCGGCGGCAAGCCCGCGCTTGTAGACATAGAATTCGTCCGGATTGACGGTGCCTTGCACGATGGTTTCGCCCAACCCGTATGCCGCCGTGATAAAAATCGCGTCGCGGAAGCCGGATTCGGTGTCCAGCGTAAACATTACGCCGCTTGCGCCAAGATCGCTGCGCACCATTTTTTGAATCCCGGCGGACAACAAAACCTTGTCGTGCGGAAAATGTTGATGCACGCGGTACGCAATCGCCCGGTCGTTATACAGCGAGGCAAACACCACTTTGATCGCGGCGACGATCCGATCCAGTCCGTGCACGTTGAGTATGGTTTCCTGTTGTCCGGCAAACGACGCATCGGCCAAGTCCTCGGCGGTCGCGGAAGAGCGCACGGCGAACGAAACGTTATCGCCGCTGCCGACGGAAAGCTTCTCGTAGGCGTGCGCCACTTCTTGCAGCAATGCATCCGGCAACGCGGCATTCAATACCCAATCGCGAATCGTTTTGCCCGCAATGGCAAGTGCCTGGGTGTCGTCGACATTCAAACCGCTTAATCGTTGATTGATGCGGTCGGTCAGTCCGTTGGCGGCTAAAAAGTCGCGGTATGCGGTGGTGGTGGTGGCAAAACCCATCGGCACGTTGACACCGGCTTGCGACAAATGGCCGATCATTTCCCCCAGCGAAGCGTTTTTGCCGCCGACCAGAGCGACATCGTTCATGGTTAATCGGTCGAACCAAGCGATATAGTGCGTCATCGTATAACCCCCCCCGGAAATATATAGCAGACTTGTTAAGCAATCGTAACGGATCAAGTGAAGCGGTATATCCGCAGCTTTGTTAATTCTGAAGCGCATGGCGGGATTATGCAATGAAAGTTTGCGGCGGTATCGGCGGATTGGCTTAGGAAACGGTGGGTTATTCTGAATTTGTCACACCGGCTTTCGCCGGTGCGACGAATTATTCGGCATTTCCTTTATACTTGCGCATATTTATTGACGATGAGGTGCAACCGATGAAAGCGAAAATTGCGGATTTGTTGAAAAAGATTCCCGGCCCCGCCAGTGCGGAATGGCCGATGGGCGAACCCTTTACGCTGGCGTTTGCGCACGGCACCATGTCGGTTGAAATCTATACCCCCAAAGATACGGATATTCAGACGCCGCACGATCAAGACGAGCTGTATTTCATACATTCCGGTCATGGCGAGTTGACGATAGCCGGGGAGCGTCATGCCTTCGAGCCGGGCATGGTGTTTTTTGTCGCGGCGCATGTCGAGCATCGTTTTGAAAATTTCACCCCCGATTTTCTGACCTGGGTGGTTTTCTGGGGGCCGAAGGGCGGTGAGAAAGCGAGCTAAGGAGACACTGATTTATTCTGAATTTGTCATTCCGGCGAAGGCCGGAATCCAGAAAAATCAACGAACTGGACACCGGCTTTCGCCGGTGTGACGAAGAATTCAGTGTTTCCCTAAGGAAGCAAGGTATGATCAAATTTTACGGCTATAAAAAGTGCGGCACCTGCCGCAAAGCAGCGTTGTTTTTGCAGCGCGCCGGTGTCGATTTCGAGTTCATCGACATCACCGAGCATCCGCCCGCTGCCGCAGAACTGGCCGCTATCGCCGCGCATGCCAAAATACCGCTGAACAAATTGTTCAATACCAGTGGCGTTCAGTACCGGGAATTGAATATCAAACAGCGGCTTCCCGCGTTAACGGAACAGCAGATATTGGCTTTACTTGCGGGCAACGGCCGCTTGATCAAAAGGCCGTTAATTACCGATGGAGAACGTGCTACGGTGGGATTTGACGCAGCGCAATTCGCGCTGATTTGGCGCTGATTTGCGGCTGCAGCGATATTTCAAGCGCTGCGCGAACGATCACGCGCAATGCACCTGGTTTTTTCCTGTTTGCTTGGCATCGTACAACGCTTTGTCAGCCGCTGCCAGCATCGATTCGCCAACGGCTTTCGCGGATTGATCCGGTATTTGTTGTGTGCCGGAAACGCCGATTGAAATAGTGATCTCGACCGGCTCCCCTTCCATTTCGATCCGTTGTTGCTGAATGCTGCAACGGATGCGTTCGGCCACTTCGCATGCATTGGCGATATCCGTTTCGATCAGCAGCACGGCGAATTCTTCCTCGTCATAGCGCCCCATGATGTCGGTGGTGCGAAGCACGCGGTAAATGTTATACGCGACTTGCTTGAGTATTTTGCCGCCTATGGCGTGTCCGTAGCTATGATTAAACTGGTCGAGTTGATCGACGCCGATAAACAGGCAACTGAGCGGTTTTTTGTAGCGCTGGCTGCGGGATATTTCCGTCGGTAGGCGTTCGTCGAGATAGCGCCGGTTATTGATTCCGGTCAGGCTATCGATCAAGCCCGTGTTTGTTTGCATTTCAGGGGACTTCGTCATTTAAAACCGATCATATGGGCATCTGAATCCAAGATGGATGAATCATACAAGCTAATCGCCGCTGCATCCAATTAAAATGCATATTATAAGCGAATCGATATTCAAATTCAGATCGCTCCAAAATGGTTTGCTGGCCCGTTGCGATGCAGCGAACAAGCTTGCGCTTTACGGGGCATGCTTGTACTCTTTCCGCAGTTGCTTCGAATAAAGGCGCCGGATGCATGAACCGGTTGCCGGGCTCGGCCATGATCCGGACGGACATGGCTTCATTGAATAACCGGATCGAGCGGGAGGTGAAATTGAGTAACACGAAGTTTTTGATACGCAAAGCGGCTGTTCTGGGGGCTGGCGTCATGGGGGCGCAGATCGCGGCGCATTTAGTGAACGCCAACATCGAAACGTTGTTGTTCGAGTTGCCCGACGACGCGGACAATCCCAACGCCAATGTCGTTAAGGCCGTGGAAAAGCTGAAAAAACAGGAGCCTGCGCCGCTGTCGGTCAAAACCAAAGCAACGTGCATTCAACCGGCCAATTACGATCAACATCTTGAGTCGCTCAAGGATTGCGATTTGGTGATCGAAGCGATTGCCGAACGCATGGATTGGAAACGGGATTTATACGTCAAGGTTGCGCCTTTTCTCGGCGAGCGCACGATATTCGCCAGCAATACCTCGGGGCTTTCGATCAACCGGCTTGCCGAAGCGTTTCCGGAATATTTGCGGCACCGCTTTTGCGGCATTCATTTTTTCAATCCGCCGCGCTATATGCACCTGGTCGAATTGATTCCGTGCCAGACAAGCGACGCGGACATGCTCGATCACCTGGAAGCGTTTCTGGTGACCTATCTGGGTAAAGGCGTGATTCGCGCCAAAGACACGCCGAATTTCATCGCCAATCGTATCGGCGTGTTTTCGTTGCTGGCTACCATGCACCATGGCCGCGAATTCAATTTCGGCTTCGATTTGGTCGATGCGTTGACCGGCGCTTTGATCGGGCGCCCCAAAAGCGCCACGTTCCGTACTGCCGATGTGGTGGGGCTGGATACGCTGGCGCATGTGATCAACACCATGCGATATACCTTGCCGGACGATCCGTGGCACCGTTATTTTGCCGTTCCCGAGTGGCTGCAAGGTTTGATTCAATCCGGAGCGCTGGGCGAGAAGGTCAAATGCGGGGTGTATCAAAAAATCAAGGGTGAAATTCATGTGCTGGACGTGGCGGCGCAAACGTACCGGTTATCCGCAGCGGAAGCCGACGACGATCTGAAGCGGCTGCTCAAATACAGCGCGCCTGGCGAAAGATTTGCAGCGCTGCGCAATAGCCGGCAACCGCAAGCGCAATTCCTGTGGTCGATTTTTCGCGATTTATTTCACTATTGCGCGGTGCAATTGGAATCGATCGCCGGCAACGCACGCGATTTGGATTTGGCGGTGCGTTGGGGGTTCGGCTGGAATCTGGGCCCTTTCGAAATCTGGCAGGCAGCCGGTTGGAAACAAATTGCCGATTGGATACAAGAGGATATCGCCGCCGGTAAAACCATGAGCCAAGCGCCGCTGCCGCAATGGGTAACGGCCATCGGCGGCAGCGAAGCGCAAAGCGTGCACACCGCGCAAGGCTCGTTTGCACCGGCAACCGGGAAGGCGCAACCGCGTTCCGCACTGCCGGTTTACCGCCGCCAGCCGTTTCCCGACCGGTTGATCGGCGAAGATTCCAAGTACGGCGAAACCATTTTTGAAACCGATGCGGTCAGAATGTGGCACACCGGCGACGACATCGCCATTCTCAGTTTCAAGAGCAAAATGCACACCGTCGGCATCGATGTGCTGGAAGGCGTGCAACAGGCGCTTAAGGAAGCGGAGCAAAACTGGCGCGCGTTGGTGATCTGGCAAACCGAGCCGCCATTCTCGGCAGGCGCGAATTTACAGAAAGCAACCGGAAAACCCAAGCCGGAAGCGCAACCCGGCAGCGCACCGCCGCCTCCGCTGCAACCGCCCACTGCGTTTCAGCAGTTTCTGAAAAAACTGCGCAAATCGACCCAGGCCACCGTGATGCAAGTGGCGCGCGAATTGGATCTTGCCGATGTGTTGATGGCCAAGAAGCTGGAAGAAGTCAACGGCATGATCAAGCAATTCCAGCACACTTCGCAAGCGCTGCGCTATTCGATGATTCCGACGGTTGCGGCGGTGGACGGCCTGGCGCTGGGCGGCGGTTGCGAATTCGTCATGCACTGCGACCGCGCCGTGGCGACATTGGAGAGCTACATCGGTTTGGTGGAAGTGGGCGTCGGGCTGTTACCGGCGGGCGGCGGCTGCAAGGAATTTGCCATGCGCGCGGCGCAAAATGCCAAGGATGGAGATCCTTTCCCGCAGTTGAAATTGTATTTCCAAACGGTTGCGATGGCCGAGCTGGCGAAAAGCGCCGAGCGGGCGAAGGAATTGGGTTATTTGCGTTTTGCCGATACGGTGGTGATGCATCGTTTCGAGTTGTTGCACGTGGCCAAAGCGCAGGCGTTGGCGCTGGCCGAGGCCGGTTACCGTCCGCCGCTGCGTGCGCGGGAAATCCCGGTGGCGGGCAATACCGGCATTGCCACGATTCAAAGCATGCTGGTGAATATGCGCGAAGGCGGGTTTATTTCCGAACACGATTATTTGATCGGCAGCAAAGTGGCGCATGTGATGTGCGGCGGCGATCTGACCCCGGGAAGCCTGGTCGATGAAGATTGGTTCCTGGAATTGGAACGCACCGCGTTCATGGAATTGATCGCGACTGAAAAAACCCAGGCGCGTATCGAACATACGCTCAAAACCGGCAAACCGCTCAGAAACTAATCTGGAGAAAACAATGACCAAACAAACGCAAGAAGCTTATATCGTGGCCGCTGCCAGGACGCCGGTCGGCAAAGCCCCGCGCGGCATGTTCAGAAGTGTGCGCCCAGACGATATGCTGGTGCATGTCATACAAGCAGTGATGAAACAATGCGAAGGACTCGATCCGGCAGCCATCGACGACGTCATCGTCGGTTGCGCCATGCCCGAGGCGGAACAGGGCATCAACGTGGCGCGCGTGGCGCTGCTGCTGGCGGGTTTGCCCAATAGCGTCGCCGGTATGACGGTCAATCGTTTTTGCGCTTCCGGCTTGCAATCGGTCGCCTTGGCTGCGGATCGCATTCGCCTGGGGGAAGCCGATGTGATGATCGCGGGCGGTACCGAAAGCATGAGTTTGGTGCCGATGATGGGTAACAAAGTGGCGATGAATCCGGCCATGTTCCAGCGCGAGGAAAATGTTGCGATTGCTTACGGCATGGGCATGACCGCCGAGAAAGTCGCCGAGCAATGGAAAGTGTCGCGCGAAGCGCAGGATGAATTCGCGTTGGCCAGTCATCAGCGTGCGTTGAAAGCCATCGAGGGCGGAGAATTCAAACATGAAATCGCACCGTATACCGTCGACGAGAAGCGCCCCGATTTGGCTGCACACCAAGTGAACGAACAAATCGCCGTCAAAGATACCGACGAAGGCCCGCGTGCCGATACCAATGCGGAAGCGCTGGCCAAGCTCAAACCGGTATTTGCCGCCAAAGGTTCGGTGACTGCGGGCAATAGCTCGCAAATGTCCGATGGTGCCGGTGCGGTGGTGTTGATGAGCGAAGCGGCGATGCGGCGTTTCAATCTTTCGCCGCTCGGGCGCTTCGTCGGATTCTCGGTTGCCGGTGTGCCGCCTGAAATCATGGGTGTTGGGCCGATCAAAGCGATTCCGAAGGTGCTGGCGCAAACCGGTATCAAACAGGACGATCTGGACTGGATTGAATTGAACGAGGCGTTTGCAGCGCAAAGCCTGGCAGTAATCAACGATCTGGGACTGGATCGAGCCAAGGTCAATCCGCTGGGCGGTGCAATCGCTTTGGGTCATCCGCTGGGTGCAACGGGTTCGATCCGCGTTGCGACGCTGCTGCATGGGTTGCGCCGCCATCACAAAAAATACGGTATGGTGACGATGTGTATCGGCAGCGGCATGGGTGCGGCGGGTATTTTCGAAGCA
>SXJH01000029.1 GCA_005779435.1 Nitrosomonas sp.
AATACTCCTGCCCCGGCCCTTGCACCGCGTGATGGATTTTGCCGCCGTATTGCAGCGTAAACGCTCGTTCGCCGGGTGGCAACGTCACGGCGTAATGCTTGATTGAAATCGGACGGGATTTGAGCGCGACTTCATTGCCGTCCGATTCGATGGTTGCGCCCTGAACGCCGGTAATCGTCAGCCCGGCGTGCAGGAAGAAATCGAGCTGCGTCGCCGTACCTGGATTTTGTGCCCGCTCGGGAATTTGAATGCGATCTTCGACTCGAATCTCGGAAGTATCCGGCGACAAGTGGATTTGCATGGCGTGATGGAAAGTGGTGGGGCTGGCGGCGATTGCGATGCTATGGAACATGCCGATGACAAGAAAGAGCCACAGCGCGTTATGGGTTATTGATTTTTGCATTTTCCGATCTATTAGATAATTTTTCGATAAAAACTTTGCAGCACTATTGACGGTTATTCTATAGCATTGCGTATTTACTTTCCTTTTGCGGCTATGTTTAAATGTTTCTCCATTATGCGACCACAAGATTTTTAAATTCCATGCGAAATTTTTCAGTAATCTCCCATAGCTTTCTGTTGCCGCTGGTTTTTCTGACGGCAACCAACGCCCATGCCCTCGGCTTCATCGCCGACGAACACCAACTCTCCGTTAAGGAAAAACGCGCCGGGGAGGCGTATTACCGGGCCGATTCGAAGTGGATGATCTATCAGGCGGAGGTTGCCGACGACAATCCGTTTTATCAGATTTTTTTGAAGAATATCGACAGCGGCGCGGTGCGGCAGGTATCGCCGGGCACCGGTAAAACCACCTGCGCGTGGGTGCACCCAATGCAGGAAAAAGTGCTGTTTTCATCGACGCACGACGATGCGCAAGCCAAAGCCAAGATGGCTGCGGAAATCGAGCGGCGCAAATCCGGCGAGCAGCGGTCTTATGCGTGGGATTACGATGAGTATTACGATATTTACGAAACCGATTTCAACGGCGGCAATATCCGCAATCTGACCGGCACATTGGGGTACGATGCCGAAGCCTCATGGTCGCCGGACGGCAAATCGATCGCATTTGCGTCTAACCGCCGCGCGTATAGCGGCGAGTTGTCCGATGAGGAGGCTGCGCTGTTCAAAGCCAATCCGGCGTCGATGATCGATATTTACATCATGGATGCGGACGGTTCCAACGTCAAACGCTTGACGCATACCAAAAGCTACGACGGCGGTCCGTTTTTCAGTCCCGACGGCAAACGCATCGTATGGCGGCGTTTTTCGGACAATGGCCGCGAAGCGGAAATCTTCACCATGAACATCGACGGCAGCGACCAGAAGCAAATCACGCGCTTGAACGTGATGTCGTGGGCGCCTTTTTACCATCCTTCCGGCAAGTACATTATCTTTGCGACCAACTTGCACGGCCATCGCAATTTTGAGCTGTATATCGTCGACGTCGACGGCACCAAAGATCCGGTGCGCGTAACCGACAAAGACGGCTTCGACGGATTGCCGGTATTCACGCCGGATGGCGATTACATCACCTGGACCAGCGACCGCACCCCGGAGAAAAAGGGGCTGTTGTTTCACGGCAAGTGGAATCACCAAAAAGCATTGGAAAGTTTGTCATTGCAATAATCGAGTAAAAGTATGCCGCGTCAATTGGATTTATTTGCCGACGAAAGCCCGGACGAAGCTCAGCCGCAAAATACTTCGGCTACTTCACTTAAGTTGACGCCGAGGACTGACCGGCTGTCCCCGGAGCAGCAACAGTTCAATAAGCTGCTTGATCGCATCGATAAGTTGAAGAATCAATTGGTTACACTGGATCAACTGTGCGACGCGCATCGCCCCGTATATCATCGAACCATGGAGCCGCTGCGCGAGCAGCAGCGCACGCTTTTGCGCAATACGGCGCTTTGGCTCGATAAACGGCTGCAACGTAGCGGTTTGACAGCAACGCAAAAGCAAATTGCCGTAGCGATTCTGTGCGAGTTGAGTATGCAACTTGCTTTGGGCGGCGATGAGGAAATGGAAAATCTGCACAACAAACATAGCGACGAAACATTGGTGCAGAAAAATCAGTATGCAGTGGACGATATGCGCGACATGATGGAGGAAATGTTGGGCGAAGCGCTATCCGATGAGAGGCCGCTGGAAACGGTCGACGATATCCTCAAAGCCGGTATGAAGCGGATGCGAGAAGCGAAGGAAGCGGAAGAAGAGGCGCGCCGGGCGCGGCTGCGCAAAAAGAAACCGAGCGCAGCCAAACTCAAAGCCCAGTCGGAACAAGCCGATGCGGAATCCACGTTGCGCAAAGTTTTTCGTCAACTTGCCAGCGCGCTGCACCCGGATCGGGAAAGCGATCCCGTAGAGCGCACCCGGAAAACCGCGCTAATGAGCGAAGCCAATGCCGCGTATGAGCGCCGCGATCTGGTGGCGTTGCTGCAAATCCAGTTACGCACCGAGCTTACGGATACCGCTTCGATTGCCCAAATGACGAAAGAAAAAATCGCACCGCTGACACTGCTGCTGAAGCAGCAAATCCAAGAATTGGAGGAAGCGTTATATAAACGCCAATTCGCAGCGCGCCAGGAATTCGGTCTTGATTCATATGAGCCTGTGAATGTGCGCAATCTGCGGCGAGAATTATCCGCCGAGGAAAATGTCATGCAAAAAAGTATCGTCTCAATACAACAAGATTTGCAGAAAATCGACGACGATAAATTCTTTAAGCGCTGGCTGAAAGAACAAAAACGAGCCATCGACGATATGTTCATGGAAGCGATGTATTCCGACTTGACGGGACGCTGAAAAATTATCCCGCTTGGCTCGCTGCGATTGCTTAAGGAAACGCTGAATTATTCGTCACACCGGCGAAAGCCGGTGTCCAGTTCGTTGATTTTTCTGGATTCCGGCCTTCGCCGGAATGACAAATTCAGAATAAATCAGTGTTTCCTTAAGTCCGACAGATGCTACAGGAAACGTTTTTCAACATCTGTTTACGGGGCGGCAGAATAGTCCGTTATCATCCATTCTTGAGGGAAAAATCATGCGTAGCGCATTAATAATCGTTGTCATTGTTTTCGCGTCGATGATCGGCGGCTGCGGCTACAATACGCTGCAAGCGACCGATGAGCAGATCAAAGCCAGTTGGGCGGAAGTGCTGAATCAATACAAGCGCCGCGCCGATTTGATTCCCAATTTGATCAATACCGTTAAAGGGTTTGCCGCGCAAGAAAAAGAGGTGCTGCTCGGCGTAACCAATGCGCGCGCCAGAGTGGGCGGGATTCAAGCCATACCTGAGCTGATCAACGATCCGGAAGCATTTGCCAAGTTTCAGAATGCGCAAGGGCAATTGTCCGGCGCGCTTTCCAGGTTGCTGGCTGTTGCCGAAAATTATCCCGAATTGAAATCGAATGCGAATTTCCGCGATTTGCAGGCGCAACTGGAAGGCACCGAAAATCGCATCGCTGTTGCGCGTAATCGCTATATCAAAGCCGTACAGGAATACAATACCGAGGTGCGCTCGTTTCCCGGCAATCTGACGGCAATGTTGTTCGGCTATCAAACCAAACCCAGTTTTACGGTAGAAAACGAGCAGGAAATTTCCACCGCGCCTAAGGTTGATTTTGGCGCGCCCGTTCCTGCCGAAAATTAAGGAGGCGCTGATTCATTCGGCGAACGAGATGAAGCACGAGGCGCACGGAACGCAGCGACCGAGACATATCAACGCGATAGGCGAGGGAGCGAGTACCGCGCAACGAAGTGATTCGCTCGTACAGTCAATTAATCAGCGTTTCCTTAAGTGCCGCACACCATCATAAATCCTCTCCGATGAGCGCCAATACTGCTCGGCTACAGCGATTCTGGCTCGGCATCGGTTTTGTATGCGTATTGCTGTTGGCAATTGCCTGCGCTCAAGCGGAAATCGCGATTCCGCCGTTCAAAAAGCATGTCACCGATCTGACGGCAACGCTTTCCGCGCAAGAGCTCGCGCAATTGGAACAAAAACTGACGGCGTTTGAAAAGGCCAAAGGCAGTCAGATCGCGCTGCTGATCGTTCCGACAACCCGGCCCGAAGCCATCGAACAATATTCCATGCGCGTTGTTGAGTCCTGGAAACCGGGACGCAAAAGCGTGGATGACGGCATTTTGCTATTGATCGCGAAAGACGACAGAGCATTGCGCATTGAGGTCGGTTACGGCCTGGAAGGCGCCGTGCCCGACGCCAAGGCAAAACGCATCGTCGCGGAAATCATGACGCCGCAATTCAAGCAAGGGCATTTTGCCGCAGGCATCCACGCGGGAGCCGACGCCCTCATCGGCTTAATCAAGGGCGAACCGCTGCCGCTGCCTAGCGCCAAGCACTCGTCCGGTTCGCGATTCGATGCCGACAGCTTCGTTTCGCTGCTCGTTTTGTCTCTGGTGCTGGGAAGGATGCTGCAAGTATTTCTGGGACGTTTGATCGGATCGGGAGTCGTCGGTATCGGCCTGGGTCTGATCGGGTGGATGTTTTTTTCTTCGGTAGCAATGGCAGCCGTCGTTGCAGTCGCTGCATTCGTTTTGAATCTTTTCTTGAACGCGAATCCCGGCATCTATCGCGGCGGGCATCATCGCTGGCCGGATCAAGGTTATCGCGGCGGCGGACTGGGAGGCGGCGGTGGATTCGGCGGTTTTGGCGGCGGCGGCGCTTCGGGGAGGTGGTAAATGAAAATCAAGCGTTGGCTGCGGCATCTTGCAACCGGGCAATTGGCATTGCGGTTTTGTTTCCCGAAAACAACGCTGGATGTCATCGAACAAGCCATTCAGCAATCGGAAACACAGCACAGTGGTGAAATTTGTTTTGCCGTGGAGATTGCGCTCAATACCGTTCCGTTGTTTAAAAATCAAAGCGCGCGCGAACGAGCCATCGACGTGTTTGCGCAATTGCGCGTTTGG
>SXJH01000196.1 GCA_005779435.1 Nitrosomonas sp.
GCTTTGCTCAATACGCCGCCACGCCTGCTGCACCATTTGTTGCGTTTCAAGCGGCATCGGCTGCATCGTATCCGGTGCCAATCCGCCGACGAGACAAACGACCTCGATATTGCACGGCAGATCCCGCTGCAACGCCGTCCAGCTCTGACTGAACGCATAACACCAACTGCACATCGGATCGTGGCTATAAAAAATTCGGGAGGATTTCATGAAGTACTGCTCGTCGTTTATTCTAGCGGCAACAACCGGTCAATCGGGATTCATAAGCTACCCGATCAAACTCAACAACCGGCGCGTTTCCTTTTCATCCAATTCCATCCATTGTCCGCGTTTAATTCTGGGCGGCAGGTTGATCGGGCCGAAACGGACGCGCATCAAGCGGCTCACCGTCAAACCGATTGCTTCAAACATGCGCCGCACTTCGCGGTTTTTGCCTTCTTTGAGGATAACGCGATACCAATGATTGGCACCTTCTCCGCCTTGATCGGCGAGATAAGTGAACGCCGCTTGGCCGTCTTCCAATTCGATGCCGGCGGTGAGTTGCGCCATTTGTTCGTCGGTGAGTTCGCCGAGTATGCGCACGGCGTATTCGCGCTCCATTTCAAAGCGCGGGTGCATAAGCCGGTTTGCCAATGCGCCGTCGTTGGTAAAAATCAGCAAACCGCTGGTATTGAAGTCCAGCCGCCCGATAGCGATCCACTTCGACGACCGCAAGTACGGCAGCTTATCGAAAACGGAGGGACGGCCTTGCGGATCGTCGCGGCTGACGATTTCGCCTTCCGGTTTGTGATACAACAGCACCTTGGGCAGATCCTCTTCGGCATGAATGCGGATCACGCGCCTACCAATGCGGACAATATCGCCCGCTCCGGCGCGATCGCCAAGCACCGCCGTTTTACCGTTCAAAGTGATATTGCCTTCGGCAATCAGCGCTTCCATCTCGCGGCGCGAACCCAGCCCCTTTTGCGCCAATAGCTTTTGCAGTTTGAAAGTTGCCGCTGGCGGCGCCTTGCTGGCCGCCGGTGCGTCCTGAATGGGCGCACGCTCAACGGGCGGCGTTTTTTTCTTGGCCGGACGAAACGGTGTTCTTGCTTTCATGATTTCCCGGACTCGATGGCCGCTTCAATGGCGTCGAGCATCAATGCAGCGACATTTAGGCCGGTTTGTTGGGTGATTTCCTGCATACCGGTCGGGCTGGTCACGTTGATTTCGGTCAAGTAATCGCCGATCACATCCAACCCGACCAGCAGCAAACCGCGTTTGAGCAATTCCGGACCGAGCGTTGCGGCGATTGCGCGGTCGCGCTCGGATAGCGGTTGCGCTTTTCCGGTACCGCCCGCCGCCAGATTGCCACGCGTCTCCCCCGGTTTCGGGATGCGCGCCAATGCATACGGCACGGCTTTCCCGGCAATCAACAAAATGCGCTTGTCGCCTTGTGCGATTTCGGGAATGAAACGCTGCGCCATGATGGTACGCGTGCCGTAATGCGTCAGCGTTTCGAGAATCACGCTGAGATTGTGATCGGCGCCGTGCACTCTGAATACGCTGGCGCCGCCCATGCCGTCCAACGGCTTGAGCACGATGTCTTGGTGCTTGCTCAGAAATTCCCGGATCAGATGCGGTTGACTGGTGACCAATGTCGGCGCCGTGAATTGCGGAAATTGCGCGATTGCCAGCTTTTCGTTGTGATCGCGAATGGCTTTAGGGCTATTGATAACCCGTGCTCCCTGCGCTTGCGCCAGCTCCAGCAAGTACGTGCTGTAAACGTATTCCATGTCGAACGGCGGATCTTTGCGCATCGACACGGCATCGAACGCATGCAGCGGCATTGCCGCGATGTCGCCGGTTTGATACCAGCGGCCGTCCGTGTGCGGCGTGTCCGTCAATGACAGCGTTCTTGAAAAACCGGTCACGATATTATTAATCAATACAATATCGTGCTGATAAAGCACATAAACCCGATGATCTCTGGCAATGGCTTCGCGGATCATCGCATAACTGGAATCCTTGCCGGTTTTGATCGAATCGAGTTGATCGACGACAAATACGAGCTTCATGGCTTCGTTTGCACAGCCGGATCGGTTTGCTCCAGCTCCAACGCGGCGGCCAATAGCGCAAGACGCGCAACGACACCGTAGGCGTAGAAACGATTCGGAATGATATTCGGCCGCGCGGCGTTGGCTTCCAGGCAAGTGGATTCGAACGCCAGCGGCACGAAATGCATGCCCGGCGCGTTCAGATTCTCGTCGATGCCGCGCCCGGTATGCACGCGGTAAAAACCGCCGACGACGTAATGGTCGATCATGTACACCACCGGCTCCGCAACCGCCTGATTGATGGTTTCAAAAGTGTAGACGCCTTCTTGCACCAGCACATTGGAAACTTGCAATCCTTCTTTCACCACCGCCATTTTGTTGCGCTGCTTGCGGTTGAGGCTGTGGATATCCTCGCCGCTTTTGACCGTCATGATGCCCATGCCGTAAGTACCCGAATCGGCTTTGACGATAACGAAAGGATCTTCCTTGACGCCGTATTGCCGGTATTTCTTCTCGATCACCGACAAGATGCGGTCAATCGCCGCAGCCAGACAATCGACACCCTGTTTCTACAGGAAATTGATTTCGCCGCACGAAGAAAAACGCGGATTGATCAACCAGGGATCGATGCCGATCAATTCGGAAAATTCCTGCGCCACGCGGTCGTATGCAGCAAAGTGATTGGATTTTTTGCGCGTGGCCCAACCCGCATGCAGCGGCGGCATAACCGTTTGATGCAATCCTTGCAAAATGTCCGGCACGCCGGTCGACAAATCGTTGTTGAGCAATACCGCACACGGTTCAAAATTACCGACGCTCAATTTATTGTCTTTGCGCACAATCGGCTCCAGCGTGACCGATTGCCCGTCGGGCAGATCGATCTGAGTAGCCGCAGCGATTTCAGGCAACAACGTGCCCAATCGCACATTCAATCCGGCGCGCTGCATGATGTTTTGCAACGTCGCCACGTTTTGCAGGTAAAAAGTATTGCGCGTGTGATTTTCCGGGATCAGCAACACGCTGTGCGTTTCCGGACAGATCTTTTCGATCGCGCTCATCATCGCTTGCACGCACAGCGGCACGAATTCCGGATTCAGGTTGTTAAATCCGCCGGGAAACAAATTGGTATCGACCGGTGCCAGCTTGAATCCGCTATTGCGCAAATCGACCGAACAATAAAACGGGATAGCGTGCTCGCGCCATTTTTTGCGCAACCAGTGTTCAATGGTCGGCATGGCGTTGATGATACGATTTTCCAGTTCGAGAATCGGGCCGCGCAAAGCGGTGGATAGATGAGGTACCGGCATTGTTATAAAAATGATTGAATCAAAGCCATTATAGCATCTTGTACCGTATCGATTGTGATCGCTCCGATCCTGCAGTATCTTTACGGCTTTATCGCCATCGTCACCTTCGCCATGTTCAATCCCTTGCAGCCTATCCTTATCTTGTTGGCCGTCGCCGTTTTGGCTGTGGTTGTGTTTCGCTTATTGCGCTTGCCGCCTATGTTGGGGTATCTATTGGCTGGCGTCGTCATCGGGCCGCATGCGCTGGGATGGATTCCGGACAGCGATGAGACGCGCCATTTGGCGGAATTCGGCGTGGTATTTTTAATGTTCAGCATCGGCCTCGAATTCAGCCTGCCGAAGCTCGTCGCGATGAAGCGCATTGTGTTTGGTTTCGGCACTGCGCAGGTGATCGTCTCCATTCTGGCGGTAATCGCAATCGCCTGGCTGTTTCAGTTGGATTGGCGCGTAGGATTGATACTCGGCGGCGCTTTGGCGATGTCATCCACCGCAATTGTCAGCAAATTGCTAACCGAGCGCGCCGAACTCAATTCGGCGCACGGCAAGCAAATCATCGGCGTATTGTTGCTGCAAGACTTGGCGGTGATTCCGCTGCTGATCATCATCCCCGCTTTGGCAAGCCAGGCAAGCTCGGAAGCCGATGATTTTACGTTGACGCTGACGATTGCGATGCTGAAAGTCGCCGTGGTTTTAACCTTTATTTTTTTCATCGGCCAAA
This sequence comes from Nitrosomonas sp., assembly GCA_005779435.1. Lineage (GTDB taxonomy): Bacteria > Pseudomonadota > Gammaproteobacteria > Burkholderiales > Nitrosomonadaceae > Nitrosomonas. The sequence continues at coordinate 4,062 of SXJH01000196.1, forward strand.
AACTGATGCGTCCTTGGTTCCATCTGGTCGCCCGGCAAAAATCGTCGGAATTGTTTGTGCTCAATGTATTGCTGATTACCTTGGGATTGGCCTGGATCACCGAACTGGCGGGACTGTCGCTGGCGTTGGGCGCATTCCTCGCCGGTATGTTGATCTCGGAAACCGAATACCGCTACCAAGTGGAAGACGACATCAAACCTTTCCGGGACGTGCTGCTGGGTTTGTTTTTCGTCACCATCGGCATGTTGCTCGACATGCAAGTGGTGTTTGCAAGCTTTGTATGGATATTGGTCATTTTATTAGCGCTGACCGTGTTAAAAGTCGTCGTGATCGCCGTGTTGTCGCGCTTATTCGGCGCAGACCCCGGCGTTGCGGTCAGAACGGGATTGAGTTTGGCGCAAGCCGGCGAATTCGGTTTTGTATTGTTGGCGCAGGCCAGCGAATCCGGCCTGGTTGAAAACACCGTGTTGCAGCCGGTACTGGCGGCGATGGTGTTGTCGATGTTCATGGCGCCCTTTTTGATCGAATACAGCGAAGCGACGATTCAGCGCTTTTATAGCTCCGACTGGATGCATCGCGCGATGCAGATCACCGCTATCGCATCGCAAACGATGGCGGCGCAGGATCATGTGATTATTTGCGGTTACGGGCGCAGCGGCCAAAGCATTGCACGGATTCTGGAGCAGGAAAACATTCCGTTTATCGCACTGGACCTGGATCCGCACCGCATTCAGGAAGCAACCCAAGCGGGCGAATCGGTGGTGTATGGCGATGCCGCCCGGCGCGAAGTACTGACCGCAGCGGGCTTGATGCGCGCAAAAGTGCTGGTAATCAGCTACGCGGATACGGTTTCCGCGTTAAAAATCCTGAAACTCGTACAAGAATTGCGGCCCGATTTATCCGTCGTGGTCAGAACCCATGACGATTCGAATATCGATCTATTGAAGGAAGCGGGCGCCACGGAAGTCGTTGCGGAAATCATGGAAGGCGGCCTGATGCTGGCATCGCACGCGCTGATGTTCGCCGATATCTCTGCGGCGCGCATCATGCAACGTATCCGGGAAATCCGCGAGCAGCGCTATCGGCTATTGCGCGGTTTTTATCACGGCTCGGACGAAACGGACGACAGCAACGAAAAATACTTCCCGCGCTTACTGACCCTCACCATTCCGACCGATGCCGCAGCCATTGATCGAACCTTACGGGATATCGACCTCGCCAGCTTATCCGTCGAAGTCACCGCCGTCAGAAGACGCAATATCCGCGGCCTGCTCCCCACCGGCGAAACACGACTGCAATCCGGCGATGTCGTCGTACTTAGGGGTACTCAAGAAAATCTCGCCGCTGCCGAAATAAAATTAATACAACATTAAATTTTACAAGCCGGGTTAAGTCGGATTTTTCTGCAATAGTAAAACGAATATCCGGATAAATCGGTGCAAAACAATTATCGCCAGTATTTCTATATTTACGTAAAAACCCTTACATTCTTTGGTAAGATTATCGTTAAAAGAAAAATCAATCATAAAGATACAACCATTAAACAGTGCGATATATCATGCTTGGCATACCGAAACTCATATCGAACTTCTTAATGAATGGATCTATAACCCATGCATGGCCTCGAACACTCTCAACACATCAATTTGGAAGAACAGCTTCCAATCAAGTATGTATTGCACAATCTCTATCGAAAATAGCAAGAGGAGAAGATTGCTTTACAGTCCGGATGTATTTACCAAAGTATTCGAGAAAGCAATGAAGCCGATGGGTGCAGGAAATACGGAAATACCGTTATAAGAAGCGATGGTATTCCGAATAAACATACCGTAAGCCAAGACGACATATGCTTGGCAGCTCTTATAAGAGCTATCTGTAAATTGAACGAAAAGAATAGCGATGAATGAAAAGCAATTGGAAATCATTCAAACAGTCACGGCAATGTTCGATGCGGCGCCGGGAGAGCAATATCTCAGTGAATTTGTAGCTTTTACAACCAACACCGGCAGCTCTGTTAAAACGCTGGCCAGTCTGCTTGCGGCAACCGATGTCTTTAAGCAGTCGGCGTATCCGGATGCATTGCCCGATAACGAATTTGCCGCTCAATTCGTCGACAATACCGTCGGCTCCCTGGTAACCGCCGAAAATAAGGCATGGGCGGCTTCAACGATCGAAAACATGCTTAATGCGGGCCAAAGCCGAGGGGAAGTCATCCATTGGGCGGCAACGGCGCTGGCGTCGGTCGATACCGATGATGCCCACTGGGGCACGGCAGCCCGGCAATTCAATAATAAAGTGGAAGTTGCCGCTTTCTACTCGATCGATCAAGGCGGATCGGCCACAAGCCTCGCGGTTTTGCAGCAGGTAATCGCCAATGTGACCGATGATATCGCCACGGTGGCATCAGCCAAGGCATTACTGGAATCGGGCGTCACGGGAAAAGTAATCGATGGCTATGTAAAAGGCGCAACGGTATTTGCCGATCTGAACGGCGACGGCGTCCATAATGAGGATGAACCCAGCACCACGACGGATGCGTTCGGCAACTTCACATTACCCGGCGTCACCGGATTTGGCAATCTGATCGCATCCGGAGGTACGGATATCGCCACCGGCGAGCCTTTTGAGGGCACGATGACAGCGCCGGCCGGTTCAACGGTGATCAATCCGCTGACCACATTGATTGACAAAATCATGCAGGATAGCGCCACAACAGCGGCAGAAGCGACTGCGAAAGTACTGACATCGCTGGGTTTGAATACCGGCGTCGATCTGCTGAACTTCGACCCCATTCAGGAAACGATCCGCACCGATACCAATGCGACAGCAACCGGCATTGCACTGACCATTCACGCCGCAGCGGTTAAAATCAATACACTCATCAGCCAGGCAGCCGCACTGCTGAGCGGGGTCGGCGTTTCAGCGAATGAAACGGCGGGCATTGATCTGGCTTATGAAACATTGGCGGCATCGCTGGCAAACACAACCAGTGCGGTCGATTTAGCCTCCAGCAGCGTGATTGCGCAAGTGATTCAGGACGCCACGGTAAACTCGGGCGCCGATACTGCACTGTTATTCAAAGCAGGCGCTGTCATACCCGATGCTTCGAAAACCATCTCCAATCTAAATCAGGCCATCTCGGATGCCATCACCGGCAGCACGGCGAATAAATCAAGCCTACTGTCCAGCATCGCGGCCATACAAATAGTAGCAGAGAACACTGAAGCCACGATGCAATCAGGCGCTGCGGCTGGCAATGTCGAGAGTACGGTCACCGGCACAACGGGAACCTCGCTAACCAATGCCATCACAACGGCTGGCACTACCGTGGGTGACGTGACCGGTGATGGAATACCGGATAC
>SXJH01000197.1 GCA_005779435.1 Nitrosomonas sp.
CATTTCCAGATCGGTTAATACCAGCGCAACTTTATCGTGAATGGTTTTGCCTTCCGCGATGGCCGCATCCGACATCGATTGGATTTTTTGCCAGGCTTCAAGGCCGTTTCTGGTCATGATAAAGGGAGCGTCAAGCGCGTTTAATCCGTTTTCAATCATGGCGCGCGCCATCGGAGAGTCATCGGCGGCCAGGATGATTTTGTTATCGGGGATTTTTAATTTCGGCGTGCCTTTTTCCGGAATCAATTCGCCCGTTGCTTGCGGCAATACGTCGCGCAGTATTTGCTCGACATCGAGCACTTGCGCTAAGCGGGTGTTTTCCACGTTGCCGTCGAGTCTGGCGATGCTGGTGATCAATTCGCCGCCGTTGCTTTCCGCTGCAATCACCTGATTCCAATCCAGTCGAACGATTTCGCTGACATCTTCCACTGCAAATGCTTGTGTCGATCGTGCAAATTCGGTAACCAAAAGAATGGAGGTGCCTTTTTTCGGTGTACAGCCGACAACCTTGGGTAAGTCGATCACGGTAATGATTTGTCCGCGAATATTGGCGACTCCCATCACATTGGGGTGCGCATTGGCGACCGCAGTAATGGTCGGCATCACCAGGATTTCACGAATCTTGAACACATTGATGCCGAACAGTTCGCGATGATCGGTGCCGTGAGCATCGCCCAATCTGAAGAGCAGCAACTCAAATTTATTGTTGGCCGTCAAATTGGTGCGTTCATCAACTTCATGCAATGCGGTTCTCATGGATGTCCTCCGGATTCGATGCGTGTTGGGAGTGCGTACTGTATCTTATCGGTCGATAAGGTAATGGGTTGAAAAGCAGGGGAAAATGGCTTTATTTAGCGTGTTGGGGATGGGATGCGGCAATGCCGGTCAGTGCGCCGTATCTGTGCTGAGATTGTTTTCAAAGACCCGCTGGCTTGTATTCTGATTTATCAGTACAATCCTTAGCAGGTAAACTTTTTGGGTTTTTATTTTTGTTTACCTGAAAAGCAGAAAAAATTAATTCTGAAACTATATAAAGGAGTTTTTCTGATGAAAAAAATTGCAATTCAACTGTCTTTGGTTTTTTCAATATTTTTCTTTTTTACTTCCCATGCGATCGCTTCGGATAGTTATATCAATACTTCGGGTGAGCGATTTGTCAGCGGGATTGCCAATGCGGCAACCGGCTGGGTTGAGTTGCCAAAGAATATCGTATTGACGGGGCAAAAAGACGGTCCGATCTATGGCATCACGGTCGGCTTGGCGATGGGGATTATGCATACTGTGGGCCGTTCTCTTGTGGGTGTGCTGGATACAGCGACTTTCTGGGTTCCACTTAAACCCTCAGTCAATCCGCCTTATATTTGGGAAGATTTTTCAAGAGAAACCACCTATTAATCGGTTTCTGTAGTCTTGCCATCGCCGCTTCCATGTGAAGCGGCTGCTAGTGTCAGGGGGTGTTTGTTAAATCTCCGGCGCATGGTATTGATGGTATTCAATAAAGTTGGTTGCCCGACGATTCGGGCTTCCAACTTGCGTTTGTTTGGAAAATCCAGCAGCGAAATTCCGATCAGCATCGTCAGCAAGCCCTGTCCGGGCAAAAAAAGCATTAAGAAGCCGGCAATCAGAAACACGACACCGATGATGTTTTTGATGATTAATCCGATCATGCGCAAAATTGGGTGATGTTCTTTCATCCAGTGGCGTGGGATTCGAGTGTCGAAATAGTCGCTCGGGAGCTGGACCAATATCCAAGGAATTGCGATCAAAGAGCCAATGAAACCGGCGATTGAGGCGATTGTCATCCCAACGAGCGCATCGACGGATATCCATTGTTGCAAGGCGATAGCAATGTCTTCCATATTTTCCTTATGTCACTATCGATTAGGCATTATTTTGATAATCGCTAATTCTAAGAATTAATCGATTTTGTTTCAAGTGGTTACTGTTTTACGATTTTAGTTGCCGAATGTTTCCGGTAACAATTTTGTAAAAAATATGACACTAAAATGTCATTGTCACAAAACCGTAACATTCGTGCGCTATAAAGCTCTTCGTCTTACCAAAATTATTTTTAACTTGGGATCATAATAGATGAAGAAATTGTTCAGGCTCAGCGTAATTACCACAGCGATAGTCAATTTATACATGCCGTTGAGTGCGCATGCACTTGATTTATACGTCGATACTAAGACCAAGCAAATTTTTGCGGAACCCGGTCCGGGACGTATCCATATGGGTACTTACGAAAAATCCGCAGCATCTGCGAAAACGGAAGCGCCGGCGAAGCAAGCAACTTCAGCGAATGCCGAGGTGAGTGAATTGGCTCCGGCGTCTGACGCTCAGAGAGCGGAAGCGGGTCATAAGCCTGCGGGGGATCGTCTGGTCAGGATTCGCGAAAAGGCCGAAAAAGAGCAGATGAAGAATCAAGTTTCGGTACTTGAGGAGCGCGTCAAGGAGGTCGAAAAAATACACGGAAACTTCGATGACCGTGGGCTGCACTGGTCAACCAAGGACGGCAATTTCTCGGTATCCATGAATGGACGGATACAACCGGCTTCGCAATATAATTTTGTCAACGATCCCAATCCCGCCTTCGGCGCGAATACGGCAAACGAATTGAACAGCGGCATGAATATCCGCCGCGCGCGTTTGGGTATCGAGGGTACTTTCTATAAAATCTGGGATTATAAATTCGAGTATGACTTTAGCCGCGGTAACGGTTCGGTCGGTTCCGGCATTACCGACGCCTTCGTGCGGCTGAATCATACCGATGCGCTGTCCTATAAGCTCGGTTCGTTCAAGGAGCCGTTCAGCTTGGAAGAAGCAGCCAGCAACCGGTATCTGACGTTTATCGAACGTCATATGTCGGTGAACTCGTTTGTCGATAATCCCAATACTTATAAAACCGGTATCGGTGCCAATTATGCAGTTAAACAGTGGCAGACCGGATTGGCTTTCCAAACGGAACCGATCGGTTCCTGGTCGTCGGCTTCGACTTCGGTGAATGCCAACGGTAATCAGAATCGTAATAACGGCTCCGGCGACAGCGGCTGGCAAGGCATCGGTCGTATCAGCGGCAGGCCGTGGATGATTGATGACACCAAGTTTCTCCATGTTGGCGTTTCGGCAGGTCATACTGAAGTTAATACGCAATATCGCGCCGATGGCACGATGGTCGGCGAAGGGCAAATTGGCGGTGGCGGCGGTATGTCGTTCTTTGCGTTTCCGGGAACCAACGTGGATCGCACCAACATCCTGAATACCGGTAACCTGAGCACCGGTGCGCTGGGCGATCCGAATCGCCGCCAGGTAAGCAGTTATGACCGCTACGGCGCGGAAAGCTGGTTTGTCTATGGCCCGTTCTCGGCGCAGGGCGAGTATTTGCGCACCAATATCAACGGTGTCGGTTACGATGGCGAGCACCTGACCGGTTATTATGGTTTTGTCAGCTATTTCCTGACCGGCGAATCCAAGGCTTATCACGTCAGAAACGGCGCGGCAAACCGGATTAAGCCAAATCGTCCATTCCAATGGAACGGTACGGGCTGGGGTGCATGGGAAATCGCCGCAGGCTATGATTATATCGATATGAATTCGGGCGTAATCAAAGGCGGTAGTGCCGATATGCTCAGATTCGGTTTCAACTGGTATCCGCATTCGAATGTTAAATTTCAGGCGAACGTTGTCCACATGTTGGATATCAATACCGCAGGAACGCCAACCGGCAATGGTAACGGCTATTCCGGCGGCGCCGGTGCGCGTACCAACGGATGGAATAACGGCGACTTTAGTGCGTTCCTGACGCAGTGGACGATTGATTTCTAAGCGATTTGGGTGGAGAAATTTAGTGGTATATATGACGGGGATTCGGAATTTTTTCGAATCCCCGTTTTAATTAAGGTGCTGTCATTATTTTGAAAAATCGTTAACATTCTATTTTCAGTGGTTCGGTGCCGATAGCAGTCATCTCAAACAGGAGAATGAAATGCCACAATTACATATGATTCAGTTGCTGAAGATGCTTGTTTTGTTTGGAGCGCTTGGCGGCGCTTTCGGCGCGGCTGCGCAATCTGTTATCAAAATAGACGGCTCCAGTACCGTCTATCCGGTTACTAAAGCGGTTGCGGAAAAATTCCAAGCTGCAGAAAAGGATGCGGTGGTCGTGACAGTGGATATTTCCGGCAGCGGCGGCGGCTTTAAGAAATTTTGCCGGGGCGAGATCGATATCGTGAATGCTTCCCGTCCGATTCTGAAACATGAAATGGAGGACTGCAAAAAATCCGGCGTGCAATATGTGGAAATCCCGGTAGCCTTCGATGCGTTGACGGTGGCGATCAATCCGGAAAATTATTGGGCTGCCGCGATGACGGTCGCGGAGTTGAGGCGCATCTGGGAGCCTGCCGCGCAAGGCAAAATAACGCATTGGAATCAGATCGATCCGGCCTGGCCTGCGGAGGCGATTAAGCTGTATGGAGCGGAAAGGGATTCGGGAACTTACGATTATTTTACCGAAGCGATTGTCGGCAAAGCGAAGTCCAGCCGCACCGATTTTACTAAATCCGAGAACGACACCGTATTGGTCGATGGCGTGGCCGGCGATAAATACGGATTGGGTTTTTTCGGTTTTGCGTATTATGTTGAGGGTCAGCATAAAGTCAGTGCGGTTGCAATCGATAACGGTAAAGGCAGGGGCGCTATTTTGCCGTCGGCTGAAACGGTTGAAGACGGCAGTTATCGGCCTTTATCCCGCCCTATTTTTATTTACGTCAGCATGAAAGCGGCTGAGAAAAAAGAAATCAAGGCGTTTGTCGAGTTCTATATGAAGCATGCGCTATTGCTGGTAAAAGAAGTCAAATTCTTCCCGTTGCCGCCGAGGGCTTATGCCACGATGTTGGATCATTTCAACAAAAAAAGAGTGGGCACGATATTCAATGGCATGCCAGTGATCGGTTTGACCATC
>SXJH01000030.1 GCA_005779435.1 Nitrosomonas sp.
CGTAATGCACATCGTGTCCAACGTGGAAGGCAAATTAAAACCCGGCCTGACCGCAATCGATGTTCTACGCGCTACATTTCCGGCGGGCACCGTCAGCGGCGCGCCGAAAGTGCGCGCCAGGGAAATTATCGACGAACTCGAAGTATCCAAGCGCGGCATTTACGCAGGCGCGGTCGGTTATTTGGGATTCAACGGCGATATGGACCTGGCGATTGCGATTCGCACTGCGGTCATCAAAGACGGATTTTTACACGTGCAAGCCGGTGCCGGGATTGTGGCCGATTCGGTACCGCAAAACGAATGGATCGAAACACAAAATAAAGCCAAAGCCATTCTGCGCGCTGCGGAAATCGCCGAAAACGGATTGGATAGCGCGATCTGATCAACGGGATTCCGGCCTTCACCGGAATGACAAATTCAGAATAATTCAGCGTTTTCCTAACACAACACTCAATTTTCGGAAACCATCAGCTTCGCCGGAAACCAAATCGCAAACCGGCTCCCCTTCCCAACTTCGCTGGTAATTTCAAGGTGCGCCTCATGCCGGTTGGCGATATGCTTAACGATAGCAAGCCCCAGCCCGGTTCCGCCGGTTTCTCGCGAGCGGCTGCTATCGACACGGTAGAAGCGCTCGGTTAAACGCGGAATATGTTCTTTCTCGATACCGATGCCGCTATCTTGAACGAAAAACAGCCCTTGCCCATTGCGCTTTTCCCAGTTAATAACGATCTCGCCGCGATCGGGGGTATAACGGATGGCGTTGCTAATCAAATTACTGAATGCACTGCGCAACTCTTCTTCACTGCCACGCAATTTATCACCGACAGCAAGCGTCAATTTGATGCGATGACGTCCCGCACTCAGAGATTCCGCTTCCCGCAGCAAATCGTTCAATAGATCCGCTACGTTGACTGTTTTTTCCTTGACCTTGTTATGCATGTCCTCCAGCCGGGACAACACCAGCAAATCTTCAATCAGGCGTTGCATGCGCGTGGCTTGTTCCGTCATCAGCATCAATGCGCGCTTATTAAAATCCGGGGACACGTCGTCGGTGGACGATAATGTTTCGAGGAAGCCGTTGATCACGGTCAACGGCGTGCGCAATTCATGCGAAACATTGGCAATGAAGTCGCGGCGCATGGTTTCGATTTTCTCGAATCGCGTAATGTCCCGGCTGATCAACAGTTTCTGGTTATAACCGTAAGGCACCAATTGCAATGAGAGAACCAATCCTTGTTGCCGCATCTGCTTGAGAATTAATGGATTGCTATATCTTCGCGCGGACAGATATTCGACAAAAGGAATCTGCCTGACCAAATGGATAATCGGCTGACCGGCATCCAAGGTCAAGTCGATACCCAGATGATGCTCGGCAACGGGATTGCACCATTCTATCCGGTTCGATTCATCCAGAATCATAATGCCGTCCGGCATCGCCGCCGTAGCGCGTTGCATTCGCTGCAACGCACTGCTGAGCCGCTCCTGACTCTGGCTATGTTGACGCACATAACGAGCCAAGTGCGCAAACAAATCGTCCCACGCTCCCGATCCCGCCGGAATGCTACCCGGCGAATGATCCGATAACCGCAGCCACTGCTCCAAAGCGACTAAATGACGAATATGCTGAAATACCATCCACAGCAATGCGACGCACAAAAAAAGCAAAGCCTTGACCGCACCGAATATCAACCATACAACGACAGCAACCAGGATAGCGAAGACGATATTGAAAGAGCGTTGCCAAATATCCGACATCATAAATCATCCCAAACAAAATCCAGCAACGAACGCAAGTCCGCTAAATTGCAAGAACCGCCCCATCGCAGTTTGCTACAATTGAAGCCGTACTTACATTTCATTTCATACGACACAAAATGGCCGGTCTTACCAAAGATACTCCTCGCCCCACCGAGATCAAATTCCACAAGCAATCCAAATTGCTGGATATTGCCTTTTCCGATGGCAAAGCATTTCAATTTTCTTGCGAATTCTTGCGTGTCCACTCACCTTCCGCCGAAGTCGGCGGTCATGGGCCAGGGCAAGAAGTGCTGCAAACCGGCAAGAAAACGGTCACCATCGTCAGAATAGAGCCGGTCGGAAATTATGCCATACAACTCCATTTTTCCGATGGCCACAATACCGGCTTATATTCATGGGATTTGCTGCGCCGCTACGGACTCAATCAAGACGAAATGTGGCAGCATTATTTACAGCGCTTACAGGAAGCGGGAGCAAGCCGGGAAACTTAGGGAAACGCTGATCTATTGACTGCATAAGCGAATCACTTCGTTGCGCGGTGCTCGCTCCCTCGCCTATTTTTTCGATAGGTCTCGATTGCTGCGTTTCGTGTGCCTAGTGCTTCATGCAGCGGATCGCTTGTGCAGCGGCTATTGTTTTTTCACTTGCGTAGACGAAACAAAAACAATTGTTCCGAACGTGCGATTCAATGTTTTACTGGTAAAGTTGGCCATCACCATGCTGCCGAAGAAACGGATATGGTCGCCTTTGTTAACTTGCGTGGCCGGTGCGGCAATCCAGAATTTATGATCGCCATTTTCCAATTCCATATAGGTATAACCGCCCGAATCGATCGTGGAAACGACAATCCCTTCATTGTCAGCCATTTTGCCATCGGATACTTGCTCGTTTTGCGGTTCGTGATGCAACGCCATGACATTTGCCGAATTGAACAATACCCCTCCAATCAGCGCGACGATGACCCAAAATGAAACTTTCATGAATACTCCAATCGATTAAAAGAAAAGCGGCATCATACACTGCCGGAATATTTAGTTCCAATGTCGGCAAGAATCGCTGAAATACGATCTTGGCGGACTTTTTCGAAAAAACAAATTGCAGCCGCAGCGGCGGCGTTTAAAGATTCGGTTTTACCGGGCATCGGAATAGAAATATTCTCATCAGCCGCTTGTATCATGTCTGTAGACAATCCGGCGCCCTCATTGCCGAAAACAAAAGCTGCCGGTCCCGTTAACGAAACGTCAAAAAGAGTTTTTGAAGCCTGAATGGATGTGGCAATGACAGTCCCTGGAAATTGCTTGGCTATCTGCTGCAAATCACAATTTTCATGAATATGTAGAAAGAAATGAGCACCCATAGCAGCCCGTAATGCTTTGGGAGACCAGGCATCCGTGCAGCTTTTTGAGAGATAAACATCCCCGGCGCTCGCTGCAGCTGCCGAACGTAAAATGGAGCCGAGATTTCCAGGATCCTGAATCGACTCCAGCAGAACACTAAACACTTCTTTTCCACTATCCGCTTCTTTATTTAGCTCAGGTGTTGAAATAAGCGCAAGAATCCCCGTTGGTGTCTTTACCGGGGATATGGCACGAAATAACGCGTTGCCGACAATAGTTATTTTCGGCGCCGCACTGCCAAAGAGCATATTCAGGAAACGTTTATTTTCGGTGCTTTCGAAATAAAGCTGACTGACAATTAAATTTTCAGGCGTGCCCACTACGGAACAATAGATCTGAATGAGGTGTATACCGTCAAGCAACGTCAAGCCGGTTTTATTGCGATACTGCACGGATGATTCAAGCTTGATCAGTTGCTTGATCAGCGGATGATCGCGCGACGTAATCACGGGCATGATGTCGTTCCGCCGCGATAATTCGAATTACCGATGCTTATAGCGGTACTCCGCCGATTTTGCATGCGCTTGCAGTCCTTCACCATATGCCAGGATCGAAGCGATTTTCCCGAGCTTTGCCGCACCCTGCCCCGATACCTGGATCAGGCTGCTGCGCTTTTGAAAATCGTAAACGCCGAGCGGCGAGGAAAATCGCGCCGTGCGCGAAGTCGGCAGCACATGATTCGGCCCTGCGCAATAATCGCCCAATGCTTCGCAAGCATTGCTGCCGAGGAAAATCGCCCCGGCGTGGCGGATTTTATCCACCCATTGCTCCGGTTGCGCCACCGACAATTCCAAATGTTCCGGCGCGATCTTGTTGGCGATGGCACAAGCTTCATCCAGATCGCGCACATGAATCAGCGCGCCGCGATTTTCCAGCGATGCGCGAATCACGTCTTTGCGCGGCATGGCATCCAATTGACGCTCGATGCTTTGTTGCACTTGATTCAAAAATGCCGCATCGGGCGACAACAAAATCGATTGCGCCAATTCGTCATGTTCGGCCTGGGAAAACAAATCCATCGCGATCCAATCGGGATGGGTCGTGCCATCGCAAATCACCAGAATCTCGGACGGTCCCGCCACCATATCGATACCGACAACCCCGAACACCCGGCGTTTGGCCGCCGCGACATACGCATTGCCGGGGCCGACGATTTTATCCACTGCCGGTACGGTTTCGGTACCGTACGCCAATGCGCCGACCGCCTGTGCGCCGCCAATGGTAAATACGCGATCCACCTTGCTGATCGCCGCCGCCGCCAGCACCATATCGTTGCGCTCGCCACCCGGTGTCGGCACCACCATGATCAATTCCTGCACCCCCGCCACTTTTGCCGGAATCGCATTCATCAGCACCGACGACGGATAAGACGCCTTGCCGCGTGGCACATAAAGACCGACGCGATCCAGCGGCGTGACTTTTTGCCCCAGCAAAGTACCGTCGGCATCGGTATATTGCCAGGATTGCAACGGCTGCTTTTCGTGATAACTGCGTACCCGTTCAGCCGCTTGCTCCAGCGCAGTCCGTTCTGCAACCGGCAGCGCACCCAGCGCATGCTGCAATTGCGTTTGCGTGAGTTCAAGCTCTTTGCCGGATTGAATGGCAAGCCGGTCGAAACGATTGGTATATTCGATCAGTGCCGCATCTTTGCGGCTGTGGATATCGTTGAGGATGCTGGCAACCGTCGCATCGACAGCGTCGTCTTGTGCGTTTTCAAACGCGAGCAAGGCATCCAGTTTGGCGGAAAAATCCGCATCGCTTGAATTGAATCGTTTTATTTGCACCATGATAGACAAGAATTTCCTATGATCCGGGCTGGCGGATTTACGGCTTGACTGCCTGAGAAAATGCATCCAACACCGGTTGAATCGTATCGCGCTTCAGCTTCAATGCGGCCTGGTTGATAATCAAGCGCGACGAAATCGGCATGATTTCTTCCACCGCTTTCAGATGATTGGCTTTCAACGTGTTGCCGCTGGACACCAGATCTACGATGGCATCGGCCAATCCGACCAGCGGTGCCAATTCCATCGAACCGTATAGTTTGATTAAATCGACGTGCACGCCTTTAGCGGCAAAATGCTCGCGCGCGGTTTGCACGTATTTGGTGGCGATACGCAATCGCGCGCCTTGGCGCACGGCGGAATCGTAATCAAATCCTTCCGGCGCGGCAACCATCATGCGGCAGCGCGCAATATTCAAATCCAGCGGTTGATACAATCCCGCGCCGCCATGCTCCAGCAGCACATCCTTACCGGCAATGCCCAAATCGGCGGCACCGTATTGCACATAGGTCGGCACATCCGAAGCGCGCACGATAATCAAACGCACATTGGCGCGATTGGTGGCAAGAATCAGTTTGCGCGACGACTCCGGGTTATCGAGCGCTTCGATATCGGCCGCTTTGAGCAAGGGCGCGGTATCTTCAAAAATTCGCCCTTTTGACAGGGCGATGGTGATATCGGTCATAGATGCGGGAATTATCCGAGATTGGCTTCAGCGAAATCCCAATTGATCAGTTTATCCAGAATCGCATTGGCATAATCGGCGCGGCGGTTTTGGAAATCCAGATAATAAGCGTGTTCCCATACATCGATGGTCAACAACGCGCGCATATTTTTGGTGATCGGCGTTTCCGCATTGCCGGTTTTGGCAACCGCAATCTTGCCATTATCCACAACCAGCCAGGCCCAGCCGCTGCCGAATTGGGTCAACGCCGCTTGCGCGAATTCTTTTTTGCACGCTTCCACGCTGCCAAACGACGCTTCGATTTTTTGTTTCAACGCAGCGGAAGGTTCTCCGCCGCCGTTGGCTTTGAGGCTGTGCCAGTAAAACATGTGGTTCCACACTTGCGCGGCATTGTTGAAGATGGCGGCTTTATCGGCTTGCCCGGCAGATGCCCGGATAATATCTTCCAGCGATTTACCGGCCAGATCGGTATTGGCCACCAGATTGTTCAAGTTGTCGACGTAGGTTTTGTGGTGCTTGCCGTAATGAAAGCTCAGCGTATTGGCGGAAATCACCGGCTGCAGCGCGGTATCGGGGTACGGCAAAGGCGCCAGAACATATTGCGAACCGGATTGTGCGGCTTGGGAAAAGTTATCGACAGTAACAGTAGACATGTTGCTCTCCTTCGTAAGTTTTTTAATAATTTTTATTGATTCAAACAGTTGAAAATTCCCGCTATCGGGGATTGTCCGTTTCCGTAGCAAACGTGATTTTATTGTACCCCGCCAGCCGCGCCGCTTCCATCATCGTGATGACCGACTGATGCGTGGCTTTGGCATCGGCATTGATGACCACGAACGGATCCTCCCGGTTGTTGGCTGCGACCAACAAAGCTTCGCGCAGGCTTTCGATGCTGGCGCCGGATTTAACCGGAACCCGGTTAATGGTGTAATCGCCCAATGCATTCACGGTAATATCGATGCGATTGGGTTTCTCGACATTCTGATCCACCGGTTCCGCACTGGTTTGCGGCAAAGTGATTTCGAGTTCGGTAAATTTCGAGTAGGTGGTGGTCACGACCAGAAAAATCAAAATGACCAACAACACATCGATCATCGGAACCAGATTGATTTCCGGCTCGTCGTTTTGTTTTCCGCGTTGAAAATTCATCAGGTACAGGTTATATGTCGATTGAAAGATAAACGATTGCGCCCCAACGATTTCCATGAACGGGCGCAACGTCAAATCAAATCAGTATAATACCAGTTCTCCATTGAAATAAACGGGACAATTATTACGCAGACGAATAAAATAACCCGCCGTTTTAATGACCGACTCACAACGTATCCTTTAAATCTTAAACCGCAATGACCAAACCACTCATCAGCATCGTCATGGGCAGCAAAAGCGATTGGGATGTGATGCAACATGCCGTCGCCGTATTGAAGGAATTCGATATTCCGTATGAAGCCAAAGTGGTATCCGCGCACCGCACGCCGGATTTGATGTTCCAGTTTGCCGAAAGCGCGCAAACGCGCGGCATCCAATGCATCATCGCCGGGGCCGGCGGCGCTGCGCACCTACCGGGCATGATCGCTGCCAAAACCACAGTGCCGGTATTGGGTGTGCCGGTAAATTCCAAATATTTAAAAGGATTGGATTCCATGCTGTCGATCGTGCAAATGCCCAAAGGCATCCCGGTCGCCACCTTTGCCATCGGCGAAGCCGGCGCGGCCAATGCCGGATTGTTTGCCGTGGCGCTGTTAGCGAATAACGATCAATCCTTACGCGCAAAACTGACCGCATTCCGGCAACAACAAACCGATGCTGTCTTGAGCGCAGCGCTGCCGGAATAATGAAAATCATGCCCGGCGCGATGCTCGGCGTCCTCGGCGGCGGACAGCTTGGCCGCATGTTCGTGCAAGCCGCGCAACAAATGGGTTATTCAGTCACCGTGCTCGATCCCTCGCACGACAGTCCCGCCGGGCGCGTTGCCGATGCTTTTATCTGCGCCGATTATGCAGATCGTGCCGCGCTCAAAAAACTCGGCCAGCAATGCGCCGCCGTCACCACCGAATTTGAAAACATCCCCGCCGAATCGCTGCGCTGGCTCACGCAATACTGCGTCGTCAGCCCCGATGCCGGCAGCGTATCGATTGCGCAAAACCGCGTGATGGAAAAACGATTCCTGATCGATAGCGGGTTTTCCGTGGCATCTTTTGCGGTCATTTCACGACCCGAAGATATTGGCACACACGATGCCGCTCAGTTTCTGCCCGGCATTTTAAAAGTCAGCCAATTCGGTTACGACGGCAAAGGACAAATCAAGGTTGCCGATGTAACGGAATTGCACGCCGCCTACGCACAATTGAACCACACCGTATGCGTGCTGGAAAAATTCATACCGTTGAAAAGCGAGCTATCCGTCGTGGTAGCGCGTGGCAGCGATGGTGAAATCGAAACTTTTCCGGTCGCCGAAAACCGGCATGTCAACGGCATCCTCGACATCAGCATCGTCCCGGCCAGAATATCGCCGCAATTGGCCGAGCAAGCGCAAGACATCGCCTGCCGGGTAGCTGAAAAACTGCAATACCGAGGCGTGCTGTGCGTCGAATTTTTTGTCTTGCACGACGATACCTTATTGATCAACGAAATCGCGCCGCGCCCGCACAACAGCGGCCATTATTCCATCAATGCCTGCATCACCTCGCAATTCGAACAACAGGTGCGCACGCTATGCGGTTTGCCGCTCGGTTCAACCGCGCAACACAGCGCGGCGGCGATGGTCAATCTGCTCGGAGATGTATGGCGTAATGGCGATCCTGACTGGAATCAAGTGTTACTGCACCGCTCGGCTAAACTGCATCTGTACGGCAAAACCGAAGCGCGACCAGGCCGCAAGATGGGACATTTCACCGTACTTAGCACCGATACCGCTACCGCGTTGAGTGAAGCACTGCAAATTAAAAAACGACTCGAATCAAACTGAACCGAAACCATGACCTCATCTTCCGCACTGTTTGAAACCACGATCAAAAGCCTGCCGTTTTTACATCGCGGCAAAGTCCGCGACAGTTATGCCGTCGACGACGACAAATTATTGATAGTGCAAACCGACCGCCTGTCGGCGTTAGACGTGATCCTGCCGACCGCTGTGCCCGGCAAAGGCAAAATCCTCACCGCATTGTCGCAATTCTGGTTCGATAAACTTGCGCATATCCTGCCCAACCACCTGACCGGCATCGCGCCGGAATCGGTCGTGGCCGATAATGAACGCAATCAGGTCGAAGGGCGCGCATTCGTGATCCGCCGCTTGAAACCGCTGCCGATTGAAGCCATCGTACGCGGCTACGTTGTCGGCTCCGGCTGGAAGGATTATCAGCAAACCGGCGCGATTTGCGGTATTCCATTGCCTGCCGGATTGAAACTCGCCGACAAACTGCCCGGCGGTGCTATTTTTACGCCATCGACCAAAGCCGCAGCAGGGGCGCACGACGAGAACATCGCTGTCAGCGAGGTGGAAAAACTGTTAGGCCGGGAATTGACCGCCAAAGTCAGCGCCAAAGCCATCCAGCTCTACTCCGAAGCCGCTGACTACGCACTCGCGCGCGGCATCATCATCGCCGACACC
>SXJH01000198.1 GCA_005779435.1 Nitrosomonas sp.
AACACGGCGCCGTCCGCGCCCGAGAGTCCCACGGCGCGCACGCCGGCTTCGGTGAGTGCCTGCACCAGCCACTTGTTGACCTCGCCGCACAGCACCGCGAGCACCACGAAAACCACATTGACCGAGAAATTGCTGCTCTACGCCGGCGCGATTCATATCGCCGGCAGCGTCAAGGCACGCAAAGCCAGCCGCCATGCGACATCGGATTGGATGGAAATCGAAAAGCAACGCGGCATCTCGGTTGCCAGTTCAGTCATGCAAATGGAATACCGCGATTGCGTCATCAATTTGCTCGATACGCCCGGCCACCAGGATTTCTCCGAGGACACGTATCGCGTGCTGACCGCCGTCGACGCGGCATTGATGGTGATCGACGCAGCCAACGGCGTCGAAGCGCAAACGCTACGCCTGCTGGAAGTGTGCCGTGCGCGCAATACGCCGATTGTGACTTTTATCAACAAAATGGACCGCGAAGTGCGTGAACCGCTCGATCTGATCGACGAAATCGAACGCACGCTGGGCATGTCGACCATCCCGTTCACCTGGCCGGTCGGCATGGGCCATAGCTTCAAGGGCGTGTGCGATTTGCAAAACAACTGCATGCGCGTATTTCAGCCGGGATCGGATCGAATCGACGAGGCCGGGGAAGTCATTGCGCAATTTGACGATGCGCAAATCCAACAACGCTTCGGCAGCGACCTGGCCGCCGCATTGCAGGAAATCGATTTGATCAAAGGCGCGTCGCCCGAATTCGACCGCGAAGCATTTCTGGCCGGAAAGCAAACACCGGCATTTTTCGGTTCGGCGATCAATAACTTCGGCGTACGCGAAATTCTCGACGCCTTGGTCGATTTAGCGCCAGCGCCCGAATCGCGCAACGCGATACAACGCGAAGTGCTGCCGGACGAGAAGAAATTCTCCGGCATGGTGTTCAAAATCCAAGCCAACATGAATTTGGCGCACCGCGACCGCATTGCGTTCGTGCGCGTTTGCTCGGGTCACTTCAAACGCGGCATGAATTTGAAAGTCGCGCGCAACGGCAAGGATATCCGCACCAGCACCGTGGTTTCGTTTTTGTCGCAACGCCGCGATATTCTGGAAGAAGCCTACCCCGGCGACATCATCGGCATCCCGAACCACGGTACGCTGCAATTGGGCGACACACTCACCGAAGGCGAAGTGCTGCAATTCACCGGCCTGCCGTTTTTCGCCCCGGAAATTTTCCGCACCGTGGAAATCGCCGACCCGCTGCGCAGCAAGCAATTGAAGCTGGGCCTGGCGCAATTGGGCGAAGAAGGCGCGATTCAAGTATTCCGCCCGCATTTGGGCAATATGCTGCTGCTCGGTGCCGTCGGCACGCTGCAATTCGAAGTGGTGACGCATCGCTTGCAGCATGAATACGGCGTCGCCGCGCGCATTGCATCGGCCAAGTACCAATTGGCGCGCTGGATCACTTGCGACGATCCGCGCGAATTGCAACGCTTCATCGAAGCCAATTCGCACCGCATCGCGTACGATGCAGTCGACGCACCGACGTTTCTGGCATCGTTCGGCGCGGAATTGAGCGTCGCGCAAGAAAACTGGCCTGCGATCCGTTTTCATAAACTGCGCGAACACGCCGGTTTGGTGTTTCAGAACCACATGAACGGATAACATCCCATGCGCCGGTTGCTCGATTCCTTAGTCTGGATTCTGCTCGCCGCAACCGCGCTCGCCGGTCATGTTGCATCCCAGACCGTGCCATTCGCCGTTATCGGCGATATGCCGTACACCGATACCGAATACGCGCTGCTGGAACACCCTGACGGCGCGATTGCCAAAGCGATCCAAGCGCTCGATCCGCCGGTATTGATTCATTTGGGCGATTTCAAACAGGGCCGCCTAAGTTGCAGCGACGAATTGCTGCAAGACCGTTACCGCCAAATCGCTTTTCTTCACCCGCACAAAACCGTATATACCCCCGGCGACAACGAATGGACCGATTGCGATCGGCTCACGCTGTCGGGCCGGTACGACGAACTGGAGCGGCTCGAATTCATCCGGCGGCTTTTTTTCCGTCAAGACCGGCATCGATTGACGCAAGCGATTCCCGGACTGACCCGGCAGGATAATTTCATCGAAAACGCCACGTGGCGGATCGGCCCGGTCGTTTTCGCCACGCTGCATATTCCGGGCACCAATAACGGCCGCCGCGAGATTCTCAGCAGCAATGTCACCGACGCCCTCAACGAAGCGGATCGGCGCGACCGGTTCAACAACCGATGGCTACACCAAGCATTTGCCGCCGCCCAATCGGCGCAAGCAATCGTGCTCGCCTTCCACGCCGATATTTTCGAATTCGATCACGAAAAACCCGCATGCACGGACAGCAACCGCACCGAATGCGACGGGTACAAAATCATCCGCGATGCGATCAAAAGCGCCGCCGCGCAATCCGGAAAACCGGTGCTGCTGATTCACGGCGACACACAAGCTTACTGCCTCAATCAACCGTATTACGAAATCCCGAATTTATGGCGGCTCAATGCGCCGGGCGATTACAAATACATCGACGCCAGCCGCATCGTATTCAACGCGGATAACCGGGAACAACCTTTCACGGTCACCGGATTGCTCGATCAAAAACCGGCACCGGCGGTGTGCGATAATCGTTTACTCAGCTTATCGTCCAACTCTTCAACCCACGAAAACAAATAAACCATGATATACAGCATGACCGGCTATGCCATCGCCACCCGGGAAATACCCGCCGGGTCGTTCAGTTTCGAAATCCGCTCGGTCAACAACCGTTATCTCGACATGCAACTGCGCCTGCCCGACGAATTCCGCAAGCACGAACCCGCGATGCGCGAATTGCTGACCGCGCAATTAAGTCGCGGCAAAGTCGAATGCCGTCTCAACGTTACACCGGCGTCCACTGCCGGAAACGAATTGCAATTCGATCCGACACTATTGAAAAAGCTGCTGCAACTGGAACAAGCGGTTAAAACACGTCACCCCGCCGCGCCCTCGTTAACCGTAGCGGAAATCCTCAAATGGCCGGGTATGCTGGGAAAAGACACCGCCATTGACGCGTCGGACGACATCGTCATGGCGCTGCTGCAAACCGCGCTGCAAGACCTCAAAGCCGCCAGAATGCGCGAAGGCGACAAACTCAAAGCCATGCTGCTGGAACGCATCAATCAAATGCGCCAACTGCTGCAAACCGCCTCCCCGCGCATCCCCGCATTGATCGCCGCATTCGAGGAAAAACTGCGCACCCGCCTGGAAGAAATCCTCGGCACTCAGGAAAACGACCGCATCCACCAGGAAATCACGCTCTTCGCCAGCAAAATAGACGTCGACGAAGAACTGTCGCGCCTGCAAGCGCACCTGGACGAAGTCGAACGCATCATCAACCAAGGCGGCGCCGTCGGCAAACGGCTCGATTTCATGATGCAGGAACTGCACCGCGAAACCAACACCATCGGCTCAAAATCGGTCGATCTGGAAATTACGCGGGTTTCGATGGAATTGAAGGTGATTGTCGAACAGATGCGGGAACAGGTACAGAATATTGAGTGAGGATCGTATTTAATATATGCCGTACTGCCTCGCGGTGCGATCAATCCTCCAAACGGATTGAGGTACATGGATAAGAATTAGATCGGAATCTTTTAGCATTAGATGTTTTTCCAGGATATCGTGCTTTTCTTTACTATCTCCGTCAACACTCAACCATATCTTATGAACTACCAGCGCTTGCGCTTCCGGCATTATATTAGAAACATCAAAAGAAGCATAACCGCTGACATCAACTTCAAGAGCTATCGTTTTCTTGAGAACACGCACAGCGTCTCTCTCATTCGCATATTCAATATAGAGATTCGCAACAGCAACGCATCCACGCTTCTTTTGTGCATCCTCACCAATCAGAAAAATCCTCAATCTTTTCATATTGTCGCGATATAGGCATATAACATACGCGATCAGTATGACATGAGAACCATAGAATTCACTGTGACATTTGTCACAAAGCCCTTGAAATGATGAATTTCTCGCCACGCTCGAAGCGCAGTCATTCGAAAATTACTCAGCGTTTCGTCGCATTAATGCAAACGAAACAGCCTTACCACGGCACCATCTGCCCATCGAACGCATAAAACTTCCCGGAATCTTCCACTGTCAGATTGCCGATCACGCGCCGCATGCCGGTGACGCTTTGTTCGGCAGTGATCAGCGCGCCCGGCCCGCCCATGTCGGTTTTGACCCAGCCGGGGTGCAGCAGCACGGCGGTAATTTGCTGGCCGCTCAGATCGATCGACAGGCTTTTCATCACGATGTTGACCGCCGCCTTGCTGGAGCGATAGATATAACTGCCGCCGCCGCGATTGTCGGCGATGCTGCCCATTTTGCTGGTGACGGTGGCGATGGTTTTGAGTTGGCTTCTCGATACCTGTTGAATGAATGCTTCGGCCATTTTAAGCGGCGCCATGGTGTTGACTTCGAAGGCATACTGCCAAGCGGCGTAGTCGGTTTCGCCAAAGGCATCGCCGTGGCCGGGCGGATAGACACCGGCATTGTTGATCAGTAAGTCGATAGCCTCATTGGATAAGGCCTGGGCAAGTTGTTCGATTTGCCGATGGTTAATCACATCCAACGCATGAACCGTAACCTGTGCGGGATATTGCGACGCCAGCCGATTGAGCGCATCCGCATTGCCGGGGTTGCGGCAGCATGCATGAACGCGCCAGCCGTCCATTGCGTATTGGCGCACGAATTCAAGTCCGATGCCACGGTTGGCGCCGGTAACAAGCAGTGTTTTCATCGCGCTATTATGCCGCGCAAATACCATATTGCGGAAGCAGGCGGTGCAGCACGTAAAACCGGTGCGCCTGCAGAGCGTCATGGAACAACTTCCAGTTATCTTTCAGGAAAGCGTCCTTGTATTCAAACCGGTCGGACTCGGCATCGACCGATTTTTCCGTGCCGAGCGCCGCATGCTTCCAGGAACCCCGGCCTTTCTCAATGTAAGCAATGTTTGTCGGTGCGAAGCTGAAATAGCCGTTTGCAATGTACTCCAGCCATCTCTTGTGCCGTTTCTCGCCATCTTCGTCGCGAATATTCCGGAACAGGTATTCGATTTTATTCCTGTCACCGCTTTGCAATCCCGGCACCGCCGCATCGGCATTTCCGGCTAAATAACGTTGCATGGCTCGGCATAGATTGTCGCATGCGTCCATGAAAATCGACGTGTTGTCGCGCTCCACCAATATTTCCTTGTAATCTTGGTAGTGCCACTTGAGATAGGGACGATCCGGGTATGAAAGCGCGGCGCCATGACCCAACGGCAATATATCTCCGGCAAGCCTGCTCGCTTCTGCATCGAACAAGTCGCCGAAATAATCCTTCACTCTGGCGCTTAGCGCGCCTCCCGGGTTATCGATGTCGTCCAAACGGCTAATGTCGTTAACCTTATGAGCGACACCGGCAAAGCCCTGATGCGCCCAGGTATCGGCATACACATGCATGGTGATGCCCAACCGCTGCAATGCATAAGGGCTGCCTTTGTCCCGGATGCAATCTTCGACCATCTCTCTGGCGACGTGGCTATTCGGTTTGCAAATCAGTTTTTCGATAAAACCGCCTGCGGGATTCTCTCCGGCGGGTAATCCGCCGTTTCCCGGCAGAAAATGAAACGGAATCCAGACTTGACGATTGGCCAGATCGGCAAAATTCTTGTAATCGAGCATCTTATGCGCGGAACCGGTGCGTTTATACATTGCGCCGTTGGTGAAATGAATCAAGCCTTCATTGGTCGCATCGTCGACATATTGCGCGGCGTAGGCAACGACATCGGCTTTCGTATGCTCGAAGCCCGCCAGACGGGCGAGCACGTAGGTTACGGCATGATGAAAATCAATTTGCATGTTTTTTCTCCATCGGTGAATGTTGTGTAAAGCTATCGACACAAGCTTGCTGCTCTGCGGGGGTCATGAAGCTTGTCCGCCGATAACGGGGCGTAATTCCGAGTTTTTGCAGCTTGTCCAGCCATAGCGGGTTATAGGGCATCAATTCGCACGTTTTGATACCATGGTCGTTTAAAAATGCGGCAATGCCCGTCAGATTTTCCTTCGTGGTCGTGATCCCCGGTATCAATGGGATTCTGGGGATCACCGGTATTTCGGCATCGGACAGCAGCCGGGAAAAATTACTCAGGATACGTTTATTGGAACGACCGGTATATTGCTTGCTGTCCGCTTCATCGATCAACTTGATATCGAAATAAATCAAATCCAGCCAAGGCAGCATTTTTTTCTTGAACGATTCGTAGCGGAAAAAACCGCCGGTTTCCAAAGCGGTATGAATGCCTTCGCGTTTTAACGCCTGCAGCAATTTACCGGAAAAATCCATTTGCAGCGTGGCTTCGCCGCCGGACAGCGTGACGCCGCCGCCGGTCGACATGAAGAAAGGCTTATCCTGCAGCAGACGGTACATGAGTTCTTCCACGCTGTACCAGGTACCGATCCGTTTGCCGTGCACATCCGGCTCCGGCAGAAATTTTTTTCCTTCGGGGTTCTGGCACCAGATACAGGACAGCGGACAACCCTTAAAAAAAACGGTGGTTCTGATACCCGGCCCGTCTTCGCTGCTGTCGCGTTTGATGTCGAAAATCAATCCCCTATCATCAATGCCCATTCATCAACAGCCTCTGAACATTTTTGCCAATCGCGCCGAATTTAAACATATGGCCGAAATTGCCGGTTATCTGCACCAGATTCTCCAGCAACAACTGCACCACATCGGCATCGGGCCGCTGCGCCAGATCCAAGATGGCTTTTGCATCCCTAAAGCGGATAACCAGATCGACTTGATCGGGATCTTGTTCCAGCAAATCCGCATCGCGCTCGCCGAATACTTCCGTTGCAACGATAGCGCACGGATTAAACCGCCTGCCGACCGGTGTTTCGATATACAGCGCGTCGGGATCGGGGCAGAAGCGGATCAAAACATTCATGTCGTCTTGCGGTTTGCGCGTGCGTATCAGTATTTTTCCTTGATAGTAGCGGATACCGCCGACGGCTAAGGGATCTCTGAAGACAAAATTATCCTGGAAAAAATCTTGCGCCTGCTTAGCCTTGCCGCCGCTTAACCCTTCGCTGATCAGAAACCCGAAGCCAAGCTTAATCAAAGCGGCCATTCCATTGGCCAAAATTTTCCCCTCCGCCCGGCTCAACAACCCGGCCAAATCGCCGCTGGCTTCGCCGAATTGAAGACCGGCCTTGAAAATATGATGAATGCCTTCCGGCATTACAGGAAGCGTGGCGTGCATGTCTATGCTCCTTTGGTGGCATGTTGTTCGATACCGCTGGCCATACCGAAATTGGCGCGATCGATGATTTCCTGGCGCATTTGCGGACTTAAGGTCACAAAATAGGCCGAATAACCGGCAACGCGGATCATCAAATCCTTATAGGGCGCCAACGCTCGCCGCTCCTCTTCCTTGGCGCCTGTCCGGCTGGCGGCTGTCGCGGCGGCATGCGCCGCAATAAAGTCTTCGATCGAAGTGACGCAGAGTTGCACCAACACGCCGCGCTGATCCATGAATGTCTTCATATGCGTCGCGAACAAATCGGTATCTTCGTTGAAATAATTTTTGCCGCGCGGTGTCAGGCTGAGGTTATAGGTATAGCCGTTCTGCACGGTATCGGGGTCGACACTGGCCACCGATAGCATATGATCCAACAGTATGACCGGTTCGCCATTCGCCTTGACAATGCCGGGGCACGGCGTGATTCCGCTGGCAAACGAAGCGTTATCGCGGCGGCCATTGGGCGTAGCCTTGCACAGCATGCCAAAACCGGCATGGTTGGTCATGCTCCAATATCCGGTCAAATACCGTCCGCCGCGATGGGTGCGGTATTTAAAAAACATGTCTTGAATCATTTTAGTCAACAGGTGCGTGTATTTAACCGCCATGGCGTTGTTAAAAATACCGCCCGGCGTTTCATCGACGCCCGCGCCGTATTTGGGCGCAACACGTATCATGCGGATGCATTCCTGCAATCGTTCCGGACTCAAGGAAGCCGGTGCTTTGTCATCGCTGCCGGAAAATTGCCGTTTGATCTGCCCGATCAATGTCCCGAGAAAATTCCGGCGCGTATTTTCGGGCAACCGTTTTGCGCCGAAATTAGCGTCCATCGCGGCGATCAATTCATCGGCCGTCATTTTCCCGCCGAATACGAGCGCATCGATCACGCAAAACGAATCGATCACATCGGCCAATCCGATGATTGCGACACCGGACGAATTGTATTTCGCGCCGCCGGAGGATACATCGCGGAATTTTGCACCTTTGCCGCCCGGTTTATTGGTGGGGCCGTCAAAAAGCCCGGATAACAGCGGCGACGGGCGGACTTTTTCCAGCGTACGGCCCAGGTAATTGTTAAATTGCACGCAATGACGCGCCATCTCATCCAATTGAAAACGGAAGCCGTCAATGAAATCCTGCATCGAATGCATTTTCGTTAATGGCGGCGACGTATAGTCCGTTTTACCGTAAAACAGATTCGGATCGTCTTGTCCGACGCCGTCGCTGCGATGCTTGCCGCCGAACATGGCCAATTCCAGCACCGCCGGCAACACCAGTAATGTCGAGCCGGTATGGCCGTAGTGCTTATGATCGGCGTTCTGCTCAATGCAACCGATCGATGCATAATCGTGCGCATCGGTCAGCGCTTCTTCCCGCGCAATACCGGCATGTCTGGCGTAATAATCCGCCATGCTGCGAATCACCGGCACATCGCCGTGCAATGCCGGGGTTGCGCGCGTAGTCAGATTGACTTGGCAGATGCGCCGCAAATACGGAGAAATCCGATCGGGGCCAAGCGGCGTGCCATCCGGCGCACGATGATGAACGTCCTTATGGTAGCGCGCATGCACATTGGGATCGCGGATAGCAAGCATTTCGGTCGCTTTCAGTATGATATAGGTCATGTCGTTGACGGCATCCACGGTCTCGCCGTTGACATAATGCGTACCCCCGACGGTTAACGCCTGATTGGAACCGCTGCCGGCAAAAAGCACTTCGGCCGCTTCGGGAGACAAGGGCACATGATCGGAACAGCGCAGAAAGAAATGGCACATCCGTTCGACAGCTTGTTTGGTATACGCGGCTTTTGCGCCGTCATCGGGCAATTGCCGCCAATCGTTCAGATAATATTCGTTGAGCGTCTGATCGAGACGCCCGAGCGACAACCCGAAATTGGTATTTTCCTGCAGCAGCAAGTGATAGCAAATCCACACGACGGAAAGCGCTTCGGCCAGCGTTGCCGCCGGATGAGCCGGAACCTTGCGGCAAATCGCAGCCAGTTCGGTATTCCCGGCCTTTTCAGCGGCGTCGGCCAGATGTTCGGCGTAGACCGTGACGCCTTCATAAACGGCAATGACGCCCTCGGCAAATTCTTTTTGCTCCGGCGTCGCCGCAACGCCGTCTGCAATATCCTGCCGCAATTGATCGATCAATGCATTCAGTCCGTACTTGAGCACGCGACCGAAGTCCGGTGTGGTGTGTGATACGGCGGTTGCTTTATCCGACAAATAAAAAGCAACCCGCTCGAATAATTCCTGGCATTTCGGCGTTTCACCCGCGCGTTTCTTGAGCGGAGGATCAATCGACGGGCAGTCGCCAAACATGCCGTTATCCACTGTATCTCTTCGATCATGGGCATAATCCGCCGTATCGTAATCGGCATAGCGCGCGGCTTCCTGCACTGTGCGCCGCTCAAGCCAGAACGGAAAAATCTCCTCGTTCAATCGCTTGGCCGTTTCCGGCTTGATTTTGAAAGGATTCTGCGCTCTTGTGGCAATGGTATCCAGTTCCGGCCAAATACAATAACCGCTCATATCCATATGCATCACCGGCCCCACGAAACTGGTCGTGGTTTGCCCGGGCAGCAAATCGCTCTTTCCGACCAAAGGCGTTTTATGGCTGAAAATATGATTCAGCGCCCTCGCGCGCCGGGTGACGGGCGGCAAGCTGCCATTTTCCGGCTGGCGCAAAAACTCGGTTAGCAGACGCGGCAATTCATCGCAAACCTCCGGTATCCATTGCGGATCGAACAATTGGTTGCGCCATGCCTGCACCACCGGAAAATCGCTGAGCTTGATATGACTCAGCGATAGATCGCGCAACGTTTTGATTTTGTCAGGCGCATCGTTAGCAATCGGAAAATCGGTAATTTTGTCACTGAAAGCGGGCGGATTTTCCGATCCATGTTCGAGATCGATATGGATTCCGCCTCGATTTACATTTGCTGTATACATCGCTTCCTCCTTTTCGACGAATTCCTCAGCCGCTTCGGAGTCGCGGATCGCCCGGCGGAAAAACACCGGCCGTTCCCCGCATGCGGAAAAGATTTCGTATTTTTGTGCATTGCAAACCGGAGATACTGCTGCCGATTGTCAATCGCGGTGCTGAGATGCTTATCGGACACGGCAACGGATCGGCTTTGAGATCGAAGGTCGGAATCTTGTTCGACGTATTTTCAGGCAATTGTCCAGAATTGCCGGAACCGGCAGGAAAATTGACACTGCTGAGAAAGGCGTTCATTGTATATCCCTCCCTTTGCTTTCAACATTACACACTCCATTTAACAATTGCAAGCAAGTAACTTGAATATCCCTCAGCGCAAGGTAAAATGCTCGTTTTCGCTTATAAAGCCGCAACTTCCGGGAAGTTTGCTTGGTCGTTGCCTATATTACTAAGGAAACATTGAATAATTCGGCGAGCAAGATGAAATGCAAGACGGATGGAGCAAAGAAAAATGAGACCTATCATAACGATAGGAAAATTTCCGAGCACCACCCGACGCAGCAGATCGCCTGCGCGGCCGATTATTCAGTGTTTTCCTGACCTTACTCTATGCATTAACCCTAACCATGATTGAAATTATTGCCGCGTTCGCCCGGTGGTCGCAGTTAACCGCCAATCTGATTGTATTTGGAAGTTGTATTTTTCTGGTCATTATCGGCCAGCAAAGAAATGTATTGGAAACACCGTGGATTCTGCGGCTGGAAAAAATGTTTCCATGGCTCGCCGGAATAATCGTTATCGGTCTTTTCGGCGTTCTGGCCACGACGACGAGCGATGCCACCGGCGATGTTTCCAACGCTTGGAATCCGGCAGTGTGGCTGGAAATTATTCAAAAAACGCAAATCGGACACATTTGGGCGGCGCGTGCGTTGCTGGCGGCGGCATTGCTTGCCGCAACGATAAAAATGTTATGCACCCCCGCCCGTTTCCGCTGGCACTATGCTGTATGCGCGCTGCTGGCGGCATTGCCGTTGATCGCGGGTACGTTGATGAGCCATTCGAGCGCCGACGAAATGTCGGTTGAGGCCGTTGCGCCGTATGCCATTCATATTTTATTGGCGGGAATTTGGTTTGGCGCATTGCCGGTATTTTTGTTCATCCTGTCCCAGCTTCGCGGCAAACTCGGTGCGACGCCAACGCTCATCGCGATCGGTTATCTGAAGAAATTTTCCACTGCGGCATTGGCGGCGATGATCCTGCTGGCACTGACCGGCATCATCGTAACCGACCGCCTGGTCGATGAAAAATACCATACCCTGGTGTCCAGTCCTTATGGCTGGCTGTTGAATCTGAAATTGATCATTCTGGCGATCATCCTGGCAATCGCCTATCAAGCGCGCAACAAGTGGCTGCCGATGCTTTCCCGGCAAGAAAGCAAGCAGCGCACCGACAGTCTTGCGCATTTCAGCCAATGGGTGCGCATCGAATTCGTGCTGGCGCTGGGTTTGGTGCTGGTCGCCACTATTTTGGCCAATACGCTGCCTGCAAAACACACGATGGTGGAACTGTGGCCGTACCCATTCCGTTTTTCAATCGACGCCACCTGGGAACAGCCGGATGTACAGGAAAAGGTGTGGTTCGGCGTCGCATTGCTGACGCTGGCATTGGCGACGGCTTGGTTCGCAACCAAGCAAAACGCCGGTCGTATGCTGAGAATCCTGGTGCCGGTTGCGCTGGGCATCAGCTCGCTGGCACTCGCCCTGCCGCCGCTCGCAATCAAAGCATACCCTGAGACCTACTTGAAACCGACAGTGCCGATCGATACGATCTCCATCGTTGCCGGTTCGCAATTGTTCGCACAACATTGCACCGCTTGTCACGGCCCGCAAGGCAAAGGCACCAAACCGGTTCCCGACCCCGACGTGCGCGACCCGACCGACTTATTGACGCAGCAGCATACGGCGGAATACACCGTCGGCAATGTTTTTCATCGCTTGTCGCATGGCATTCCGGGAACCGAAATGCCGGGCTTTGCCGATAAGTTATCCGAAGAAGACCGCTGGGATTTGATCAACTTCCTGCATGCAATGTCGCGCGGCTTCGATGCGCGCCTGCTCGGCAGCATGATCGCACCGGAAATGCCTGCAATCGCATCGCCGGTATTCAATTATGCCGCCGGCGACGGCTCCAGCGGCAACCTGAAGGATTTCCGTCTGCAAAAAAACGTGTTGATGGTGTTATTCGCATGGCCGCAATCGAAGGAGCGTTTTTTCCAACTGGCGGCGGCTTATGAGCGAATTCAAGCGCTCAACACCGAAATTCTGGTGGTGCCGATCTACGAACTGAGCGAACAGCAATTGCAGCAAATCACCGCGATAGCGCCTTTCCCGATCGTCACCGAGGGTTGGTCGGAAATCAAAGATACTTACTGGTGGTATCGTCGCGTCAGAACCGTTCCCGATTTATCGGGCAAAGGCTTGTTCCCCGAACACATGGAATTTGTAACCGACCGCTTCGGCTACCTGCGCGCTCGCTGGGTGGCACAGTTTGAAGGGTTTGGCTGGCAAAACATCAACGCATTAACGCTGCAATTGACGCAACTGAATCAGGAAGGCGAAATCATGCCGCCACCGGGCGAACATGCGCATTGAAGA
>SXJH01000001.1 GCA_005779435.1 Nitrosomonas sp.
CAGATCTTCGTGTCCGCGCGTAATGGGATCAAACGTTCCCGGATAGATTACTTTATTCATAAGATGCCAACTCTAAAAGCCGATAGTGTACCGCACCCGCTTTGGCCTGCCGCTTGATATGCCATGGCCGATCCGGAATCCGGTCGTTTTGGGTTTCAATATAGATCAAGCCGCTTTTCTCAAGATGCGGCGGCAATAACGGCAACAATTCAGGTAGCAAATCGAGCCGGAACGGAGGATCCAAAAAAATAACGTCAAACTTGCGCGTATCCGCACGAACGAAATTCAGGGCATTCATCATCGTCAATTCAACTTGCGCCGCTTGTAATTTATCTTTATTTTCCTGCAGCGCTCGAAAAGCCCGGACATCGGATTCGACCATGACGGTATGCGCCGCGCCGCGCGATGCGGCTTCAAAACCCAAAGCACCGCTACCGGCAAATAAATCCAGGCAGCTCAGACCGCTTAAGTCTTGCCCCAGCCAATTAAAAATTGTTTCACGAATTCGATCCGCAGTAGGCCGCAAATCGGGTATTTCCGGAAAAACCAGCAAGCGGCTGCGCCACTGTCCGCCGATGATGCGCACTTTTCCCCGGGTTAACGCCATGCACTCGCTTGTTGTCTATTCCATTGCGCCGACGACAACCGTGACCATGCCATCGGGTTGTATGCGCCGTTGAAAAGCTTGCCGGATCTGGTCGATTGTCACTGCCTCGACGGCCGCCAGATAATCGGTCAAATAAGTCAGCGGCAACTGATAAAAACCGATCATGGCCAGAAAACTCAGGATCTTGCCGTTACTGTCGATGCGCAACGGAAACCCGCCGATGATGTTTTGCTTGGCCGCTATCAATTCCGCTTCGGTCGGTCCATCCGCAACGAACTCTTGTAACACTTTTTGCGTCAACGCCAGCGCTTCCTCGGATTGTTCTTTTTTCGTCTGCAAGCCGATTTGAAACGGGCCTTGTTCTTTATACGGCGCAAAAAAACTATAAACGCTGTACGCCAGACCGCGTTGCTGGCGCACTTCTTCCATCAGCCGCGACACGAACCCGCCGCCGCCCAGGATGTGATTGCCCACCAACAACGGGAAATAATCCGGATCGCTGCGGCGCAAGCCCGGATAGGCCAAGAGAATATGACTCTGTGTCGCCGGATGCGAAATCCGCCGGGTTTCCGGCGCAGGCAGGGAAACTGCGGGCAAATCGATTGCGCGTTCTTCGGACAATAATTTTTGTGTCAGCGATTCGGCAATAGCTGCCGCTTCCGGTTTTGTGACATCGCCGATAATGGCGATGACCGCATTTTTAGCCACATAAAAAGTCCGGTAAAAATTAACCAAATCGCTTCGCTGCAGCGCATTCAACGTATCTATCTCCCCCGTTTCGTTGAATCCGTAGCTGTGGTTGCCGTACAACATTTTCATCAATGTGCGATCCGCGATGTAATCCGGCTTTGTGTTCGATTCCTTGATGCCGGTCATCGCGCGCGCTTTTTCCCGCTGCACGACCTCTTGCGGGAATTCCGGCTGCTGCACGATGCGCGCAAAAACTTCCAGCGCTTGTTTACGTTCGCGCTCGCTGCTTAGGGTGCGCAAAGCAACGCCGGCACGATCCCGGTCGAAATGGCTTTTCAGTTGCGCTCCGACATCGGCCAGCGCGGTAGCAATTTGATCCTCGGTCATGCCACCGGCACCGAGACTCAGCAGCTGTTGGACAAGACTGGCCAACCCCGACTGACCGGCGGTATCGAGACCGCTGCCCGCAGCGAATTCGACGCTGACATCCAACATCGGCAAATCATGATTCTCGACGAAATAAACCCGGGCCCCCGAAGATGTTTGCCAATGCGCTATCGGCGGCGAAGCCAATGCCCAGTGAGAATAAAAACCCATCCACAAGATGAGTATGAAACGCTTTAATTGCACCAAATCCCCTTGTCTTGTTGTCCGAAACAGTTGTTTACCCGCTATTACGCAATCCGGCGGTAACGCCATTGATAGTAAGATGAATCGAGCGTTTCACCTCTTCGCTATCTTCACCCGTGCGGTATCGGCGCAACAACTCCACTTGCAAGTGATTGAGCGGATCGATATAAGGCGTTCGATTGCGGATACTGCGCGCTAACGTCGGATTGTCTTCCAGTAATTCGGTATGGCCGGTCACGGCGAACAACCATTTTTCGCTTCGGGCGCGTTCTTCCAAAATCCGCCCAAAAATTTGCGCCCGCAATGCGGCGTCTTCGACCAATTCCGCATACCTCGATGCAATACCCATATCCGTTTTGGCCAAAACCATGTCCATATTCGACAACAATGTTTGCATGAAAGGCCATTCCCGGTACATTTCCTGCAGCAACGCCAATCCATTTTCCGGTTGGTCGTGCTGATTCACAAACGCTTCGACGGCATGACCGAATCCATACCAGCCCGGCAACATCATGCGGCTTAAGCTCCAACTGAATACCCAGGGAATGGCCCGTAAATCCTCGATAGAATCGGAATTTTTGCGCGACGGCGGCCGACTGCCGATATGTAATCCCGCCATTTCCCGGATAGGCGTCGATTCCAGAAAAAATTGCTTGAATCCCGGCGTTTCATAAACCAAATCCCGGTATGCTTTAAAAGAAGCCGTTGCAAGCTTTTCCATCGCCGGATAATAGCGATCGGAATTGGCGCCGACAGCATCATGGCTTAGCAATGTCGCTTCCATCGTGGCCGCTACCAGCGTTTCCAGATTGCGCCGTCCGATTTCGGGTTCCGCGTATTTACTGCTGATAACCTCGCCTTGTTCGGTCACACGGATCTGGCCGTTCACGCTGCCCGGCGGTTGCGCCAAAATACTTTGGTAGCTGGGTCCGCCGCCGCGTCCCACCGTACCGCCGCGACCGTGAAACAGGCGCAATTCGATGCGGTGCTTGGCAAAAACACGGGTGAGCTCGATTTCCGCCTTGTATATTTCCCAATTCGACGTGATAAATCCGCCATCTTTATTGCTATCGGAATAACCGAGCATCACCTCTTGCACATTGCCGCGAGCGCTCAACAGCTTGCGGTAATACGGCAACGAAAACAGCCGATCCATAATCTCGCTGCAACTGCGCAAATCCGAAATGGTTTCAAACAACGGAATAATGTTGAGATGCAATTGCGGATCTTCCCCTGCTTGCAATAAACCGACCTGCTGCAACAGGAATGCTACTTCCAGCACATTGATAACGCCCGTTGTCATGGAAATGATGTAATTTGTCATCGCAGCACGGCCAAAACGGCGATGAATCTCGGCAGCGCATTGCAAA
>SXJH01000199.1 GCA_005779435.1 Nitrosomonas sp.
CATTGCCACGCTGACGGGGCATGCAGTGCTCGATTTGTCGGTATTGAATTTCGGTGATTTCCATCACCGTATTATATCAGATAGTGTTAACAGGCCCTAGTTACCCAATAATCCAAAAACATTCTCAGGCGGCCGACACAGCTTGGCTTCGTTACCCCGCACCACGATAGGACGCTGAATCAAGTCCGGATTAGCCGCCATCGCACGTATAATTTCGTCGTCCGAAGCCGATTCCAACCCGCGCGCCGCAGGCTCATCGCTGCGCAAAACGGCACGCACCGGCAAATTAAGCTTCTGAATCAACTCCCGTAACTTTTCCGCCGTCAAGGGCGTCTCATAATAATTAACCGCATCGAACTCCCGCCCGCTTTCATTCAATAGCGAAAGCGTGGCTCTGCATTTGCTGCAAGTCGGCTTCTGATAAATAACGATCTTATCGCTCATAACCTATTTCCTGCCAATTCGACAGAACTCACATACCCCGTCGTACATCACTTCACGCCGCATTCCGCCGAAATCGCATTGTATGCTGCGGTCGAACCGCCCAATCCGAACGTATCCGTCGTTTCGGTACCGCGCGCCGATGCGCCTTTTATCACCAGCGAGCTGCCGCGTTTGATTGCATCCGCAATTTTATTATCGGTTGCCTCGTCCGGAGCCCAAGCCGAATCGTCCTGGGTAAAAAGCCGGAATTTTTGGCTATTGACGGTCACCGTTGCGTCGCTGCCAGCCTTATAAGGATAACCGGCGATATAGCTGAATACATTCTTGCTTTTCTCGGCCGGTCGATGCGTAACCAAAGCGTACACATCGCCGCGCTTGGTGTAATTGCCTTCCGATTTTTTCGGCTGGCTGACCATATAGCAAACTTTGTTATTGTTTTCCATAAACGTATAGGCCGCCCAATCGCCATGCTGGCCGATCAGCCTTGGTTCGGAAGCCTGCGCCGAATGACTCAGCGCAACGAGAACCCCGGCCGCGATTAATTTAGCGAATGTCTGTATCATTTAATAACCTTAAGAAATATAACCTTACGATATCAACCCAACAACGGCACTGCTAACAACCTTCCATCTTATAAATATAGAAACCGCTCTTATTGATTTCGTCGACTACTTGCGGCGGTGCGCTTTGGCTGTGGCAAAAACTGCACTCCCGGCTGGTAACAACCGCATCGCCCTCACCGATAGTAGCGAGCCATTGCTTTGCGTATTCGACCGCCTTTTGGTCGTCTTTCACCGCAGTAAAAACATCAAAATGCATGGTATGCCCATCTTTGGCTTTCACATAAGTATCGTAAACATGAATTTGCATAACATCCCTTTCAACAATAGATTAAATTAAAAACACGCATGCGCTACGGCAACTTGCCGCGCGCCAATCATCGCCAACTATACCAATTAATGCATCAAACTGCCAGTTAAGCGCAATCTCCCGGATCATTTCCTGCGCGCCACAACCAGGCCGTCTCGCGTCGGATTGATAAAAGCATCGAATTCCGGATCGTTAAAAATTAATCGGTTATGCTCGACAATCGCCGCCGTCGACCCCATCGCAGAATCATGGTATGCGGGCATGGTCACGCGACCCTGCCAGAGCACGTTATCGGCGATATAAAGTCCGCCCGGGCGGATTCGTTGCTTCGCCATCAACCAGATTTGCGGATAATCGCCCTTATCGGCGTCGTTATAACAAATATCGAATAATCCGTCGGTTTGCGCAAAAACCGCCTGCGCCATGCCAACGTTAAATTGCACGCGCTCCCATAGATTCGTTTGCGACAAATAGCGTTGCGCGCGCTCAAGATTGCGCGCATCGGAATCGCAGCAAACAACGCAACCGCCCTCGCCCACCGCACGCGCAAACCAATACGCGGAATAACCGTAGCCGCTGCCGAACTCGAACACGCGCTTGGCGCCGATCATTTTTGCCTGAGTTTCCAGAAAAATTCCGGCCAGGCGATTAACAATCGGAAATTGGTGTGCTTGCGCAAACGCTTCCATTTCCGCCAATACGGGATGGTCGGTCCGCTTTGCCAAGTCCCGCATATACGCCTCAATTGCCGGATCGACAGGCGTTATCCGGTTGGGATTATTTAGGAAACGCTGATTAATTGGCTGTACGAGCGAATCACTTCGTTGCGCGGCACTCGCTCCTTCGCCTATCTTGTCGATATGTCTCGGTTGCTGCGTTCCGTGCGCCTCGTGCTTCATCTCGTTCGCCGAAGAATTAATCAACGTTTCCTTTACTTTCGAGCGATCACTGCACATTCTTCCCCCGAGTTTTTGTCGAATAAAAATACAAATCGTGCCGGCAACTGAAACCAGAATCCGCGCAAAACATCGCGCACCGTTCGTTCCGGCGATTGCGTGAAATCCGCTTTCAGCACCAACTGCATTAAAGATATTGCCGTTAAAAAGGCATGCTACATCCCATCGGGTTTTGCTGTGTGTTCATGCCAATGCAGCGTCATTGCGGTTATCAACAGGAGCAGAACCGGCGTACGGCTGAAAATCAGAAAAGTATCGGTCAGTCCCGCGAAAAACAAAAAACCGACTAAACCGGTGCCCAGCAATGCCGCCTGGCCGGACCGAAACGCCCGGTGCCAGCCCCAGAACAAAAACAGCAACACCATCATTCCCGGAATGCCGATATGCATACCGATCTCAATCCAATCGTTATGAAAATGCGAAGTCTGCTGGAATTCGGGCAAATCCTTATAAAGCCCGTCCTTGTACGTCACAATCGCTTGTTCGAAATACTGCGCCGGCATACCCGTGCCGTAACCTGTCCAAGGGCGTTCAACGATAGCGTGTATCCCCACATCCCACATCGCCAGCCGGTACCCCAGGCTGGAGCTGTAACCGCCTTGTTGCCACAAAGCAATGTCGCTCCTCAATTGCCCCAACCGTTCTTGAAAAACAGCGCTGCTCATCGCAAAAACCGCCGCCACTGCCACCACGGATAGCGCTATGACTAGCATTTTTTTCATTGCCGTCCGATAGCGCAGAAAAATCAGCAGCAAAACAGACATAAGCGTGGCCAGCAACAAAATCCTGCCGCTTTGATGAAACTGAACAAAAACCAATGCCAGTGCCGTTATTCCGCCAAGCAATCGCCATTTGACCGATTGACAGGTACAAACAAAGCTCACCGCAACGATAATGCCAACGCCCAGCATGGCCGAGAAGCTCAGGTACGACATGCCAAGCAGCGGAATGCCTTGAACCCCCGATACTTGCCATTGATAAATACCCATTGCCAACACGCCGCAATACCCCGCAATCAAACCGCCCATCGCCCAGGGCAATCGCTGCCGGTTCAATAGCAGATAAAACGGGATAAACATCAACAACACAAAATACTTAAGCCACTTCATGCGTCCGTCCGGCGGCAATTCGCTCCACGACAATCCCGCAAGCAACAACATGCACAGCAACAGCATCGCCTGCACCAGCGGCAATTGAACCGCTCGGTCCAATCGCCGCAAACCGCCATCGATTATCCACGCCACAACCAGCAGCGGAAACGAAACCATATTCAATGGGCTATACCAGAATCCCGTGCAAACGACGATCAGCGCCAAACGGATAAACCACTCCCGTTTGACCACGACCGATTGCGCGGAACTCGTTAAAACGCCGCCGCTTCCCATTCCCTCACCCGCAATCCGCATGCAAAACCCCATACTTTCAGCGCAGCGCGCAACCAACCGGCAACACCGGGAAGCACCCACACATCGGTGATGCGTTTATCCTCGCGCGACCGGCCGCGCAGCAGCAATTTTAGCATCGCACCCAAACCGATCGCGCCGTTGCGCATCTGCAAGCAAGACAACTGCGGCAGCAATTCCGGCGTCAGCCAATGCAAACGTCCGCCCTGCTGCATTACCCGCTCGATCGAATCCGCAACCGGCAAGTCGGTCAGTGCATACGCGCCCGACACCACCAAAACATTTTGCCGCGCCAATGGGTAACGCGAAAAATACAAACTGCGATTTTTCCGCACCAATTCCCGATAAGATTTCCCGCGCCCGAACGATGCGCCGGTTTCATGGCGCACAGCGGCATCCGGATGCACGCCCATGCGCCATCCTTGCCGATCCAAGCGCCGCCCGAGATCGGTATCTTCGTAATACCCCCGGCCAAATTGCGCATCGAATCCGCCCATGGCTTCAAAAACAGCGCGGCGAATCAAAAAAGCGTAACCTCTGAAACGATAAGTCGCTATATAGCCGCCCGGTTGGCGCATATAGCGACCGGCTTTTGCTTGTGGAATATCCCCTTCCGTCGGGCTGATAACCGCCAATTTGGAATCGACGGCAAGAGCGCCGCAAAGCATCGGCAAGAAATTATCGCAAACCTCGCTATCGGAATTGAGCACCAACACCAGTTCCGCATCGGAGCGCGCAACCGCATCGTTAACCGATTTACCGTAACCTTGGTTTTCCGGTGCATGAAAAATACACAATTGAGAATATTGCAGACTATCCAGCATTTCACGAGCTTCAGCATCCGATGCATCGTCTTGGATATGAACGATTCGAACGGACGAACCGAGATGAGTCACAACGGAATCGATGCACCGCTTGGTCAATTCGGGTGCATTATAGACGGGGATCACGACATCGATAATTGGAACAGCGGCGCTCATCATAATCTGCCGTGAAAGGCTATCGCATCAAACCCTGCCAAAAATCAGATACGTTTCGCCCCAATTTTTCGATGGCCTTTGAGTCACTTCCAGTCCTGCTTGTTTCATAATCGCGATTGCTTTTTCCTGTTCGGCATCGGTGCCCAATTCGATAATCACCGATTTCAGCGCAGGATTGGCCAAAACAGCCGATGCGCCTTGCAGGATGGAAATCTCGATACCGTCGACATCGATCTTCATATAATTCGGACACGGAAATCCCCATTGGCTGCACAAATCGTCCAAAGTCACACCAAACATCCCTTGGATATGCGTCGCCGACATTTTCATATTGTCCAAATCCTCATGCCCGAATTGCGACCGGTTTCCGCCCGGAATAAATTTGGGAATATACAGCTTGGAAAACTCGCTGCGCCCCGACACCGCGACGCAATACGACAATATGCGATTACCGAGGTTATTCAGATAAATGTTCTTATTGAGCGCATAGTAATTGTTGCTTTGCGGCTCGAACGCAAACACTTGCACGGACTCGCCGTATTTTTTCGCCGGATACAACGAATACTGCCCGATATTGGCACCGATATCGAAATAGCAGGAACCCGGCTCGAAACTGTCCAGCCAATCCAACGTATCGGGCTCTTTCTTCGAATAGGTTTGCGCGCGATTCAAGGTACGCAAGTGATCGACCGAAATCAAAATCCGCTGCCCCCTGACCTCTACCTCGGTATAACCGCCTTTGAGCCTGTATGCCGCGACGACTAATTCATTCAATAAATCCTTTGCCCGCATTCGCAACCCTCCCAATATTGGTCAATCTGATAGACCCCTAACAGGCCAATTCTTCTAGCAGCGCCACGTAGCGCGGCAGCACGTTGGCGTCCGGATAATCCAGCATCTCATCCACGAAACGCTGCCGGTGCGCTTCCACATAGAAATCGCCGCAGCCGTTGGCGAGAAAATATTTAATTTTCTCGTACACATCGTCGCGGCACTTCAATTCGGTCTCCGGCATGTAATACGCCACCGCCGAGCGAGCCGCAATCAGATAATCCGCCGCCAGCACCGGCTTCTTCTCCCTGACGGCTTCGAATACCACGGAAGTCGCCAAATCGATGATGACATCGGCCCAATTCATCAAATGCACCGAATGCGCATCGTCGCTCGCCACACGCACATTCGGCAATTTTTTAATCGAACTGTCCTTGGTCAACGACTGCTTCCAACCGCTGCGCGTATGCGGTTTGATAATCAATTCTGCCTCTGGAAATTCGGCGATCAGATGCACCACTTCGTTGACCTCCTCCCAAAACGTCGTGAAGTTGGCTTTGCGCAAAAACATGACGATTTTAAGCTTACTGTCGGATCGCGTCAGCGGCGAAGGCGGCATCAGGCCGGATAAAATTTTCAGCCATGCTTCGCA
>SXJH01000200.1 GCA_005779435.1 Nitrosomonas sp.
AAATGAACATGGCGAGTAAAGGTCGTAAGCCCGCCTTATGTTATACTCTCGGGCTCTTCTAATCGGTTCGGTTGATGCAATTCAACTACGATCGGGATTCTATCAGGAAGGACAAAAGTTCTAAAATTTATCCGTTACGTATGCTTAAAATTTATAACTCAATCGCCAGGGAAAAACAAGATTTTGTTCCTATTACACCGGGAAAAGTAAAAATATACGTTTGCGGCATGACGGTATACGATTACTGTCATTTGGGGCATGCGAGAGTTTTGGTGGTTTTTGATACCGCGATTCGTTGGCTGAAAGCGAATCGCTTTGATGTCAGTTATGTGAGAAATATTACCGACATTGACGACAAAATCATCAAGCGCGCACAGGAAAACAACGAGTCGATCGAAGCATTGACCGATCGTTTTATTCAAGCGATGAATGAAGATGCTGCGGCATTGGGTGTTGTGACACCGGATTTTGAACCGCGCGCGACTGGCTATGTCGCTGAAATGATCGCAATGATTCAAACCTTGGTGGAAAAAAATCTAGCCTATCAAGCACGCAATGGCGATGTTTATTATTCGGTGCATGATTTTCCGGGTTATGGGAAGTTGTCTGGAAAATCTCTCAGTGATTTGCGAGCGGGCGAGCGCGTTGATATCGATTCCAATAAAAAAGACCCGCTCGATTTCGTATTATGGAAATCGGCTAAGCCGGGCGAACCGTTTTGGGAGTCGCCGTGGGGAAGGGGGCGTCCGGGATGGCATATCGAATGCTCGGCGATGAGCGAGCAGCTTCTCGGTATTCACTTCGATATTCACGGCGGTGGTCAGGATTTGCAATTTCCGCACCATGAAAATGAAATTGCACAAAGCGAGGGAGCGCACGATCATCCTTTTGTCAATTACTGGATGCATAATGGATTCGTTCGCGTGGACAATGAAAAAATGTCCAAATCGCTGGGAAATTTTTTCACCGTGCGCGAAATACTGAAGCTTTATCAACCCGAAGTCGTGCGATTTTTTATTCTGCGTGCACATTACCGCAGCCCGCTCAATTATTCGGATCAGCATCTCAAGGATGCGAAACTGGCGTTGGATCGCTTATACATTGCTTTAAAAGAAATGGGTGCTGCCGACATAGATAGCGCGGCCATCGATTGGAGCAATTCATACGCGCAGAAATTTAAAGCGGCCATGGACGATGACTTTAATACACCGGATGCGATTGCGGTATTGTTCGAATTGGCCAGCGATATTAATAAGACCAATTCCAAGGAAAACGCGGAATTGCTGAAAGTGTTGGCCGGTTTATTAGGTCTGCTGCAACAAAATCCGCAAGATTATCTGCAAAATGCAACGGCTGCCGATTCATCCGATTGGTTAACTGCCACTGCAATCGAACAATTGATTCGGCAGCGCATTCAGGCGAGACAGGAAAAACGCTATGCCGACGCCGATGCCATTCGCAAAAACTTGCAAGATCAAGGCATCATTTTAGAAGACGGACCGCAAGGAACGACGTGGCGGCGCGTATAAGCATTTCAAATTTTCCACAGGTGCAAGGTTGAGTTGGAAAAGTCGTTCAGTTTTATGCTTCGGTGCGGTGGCACGCCAGGAATAATGAACGTATTGCTGATTAACAAGCTGCCGGGGCGCATCTCTTTCTTGGCTTTTTGCCACAACAATGTCATTGGGACAGGCGATAAATAAGCATAAACAACATCGTATTGCGAGAAATCCTGCTTCCAGAAATTACCCCAGCGCACGATACAATTGGGACTGAATAGGCTTCGCAATTTCCCGATCATGAAAGGCATGGGTGCCGATTCGACACCGCAAAATGAACCGTTTTTGCAAGTCTGCGCCAAATGCGTCAACAAGCCGCCGCAACCGCTGCCCAGATCGATAAATGAAAACTGTTCTTGTTTGGGTAGTAACGATTCGAGCGCTTGATTGGCTTTTATGCTCGAAAGATACAGAGGAACTTGTGTCTTAAAGCTTTTGCCGTATATCGATAGCAATCCGATGAATGCCGCCAAATACCAAGCGGGAGAAATATCTAAAGTCAGCGCGATTATGATCAATGGCGCAAACGCCAGGTGTATCGGAATCCACCAAAACGGCATTCGGGTCGTATGGCTGACAATTCCGGCCATAACCCCTTGCACGATACTCCATTCAAACAAACTTAATGTAAAAGTAGTTTGCGCCACTGCTAGAACGCCGGTAAGCGTCAAAGCCATCGATTGAATTAACAGGGCAATCAACGCAGGGTGTTTTGGCATAATCGATGAGATTTTAAGCTATTGCGGGAGTATGCTTTGATTCGATATTGAATGCTTGTCAGGCATCTCATTCATATCGAAATCGATGGTAGGCTTATCGCCCATAATCGATTTCTCGGATTTTTCGTTGAGCACCACGATGCTAATCCGGCGATTGATCGGATTCAGCGGATCGTCCTTATCGTATAGCACTGCAGAAGATAAGCCGACGACTTGAAGCATTTTATTCGGATCCATCCCCCCAACAATCAATTCCCGGCGCGAAGCATTGGCGCGATCAGCGGATAATTCCCAATTGCTGTACCCTTTGTCGCCGAATGGAAATGGTTTTGCGTCGGTATGCCCGGACAGGCTGATTTTGTTGCTCACATCGTTGAGCATTAGGCCAATTTCGCGCAAAATGGCTTTAGTGTAGGGTTGCAACTCAGCTTTTCCTAACGCGAACATCGGGCGATTTTGCTCATCGACGATTTGGATGCGCAACCCTTCCGATGTGATATCCAATAACAATTGATCGGTAAATTTTCTCAGTTGCGGATTGGCCTCAATTGCATCTTCGATCTTCTTTTTCAATACTTCAAGTCGTTCCAGTTCGGCTTTTTCTTTAATAATTCTGATCGATTTGTTAGTAGGATCGTCTTTGATAATATCGCCTTTTTTAACCTGGCCTTTTTGTTGACTGGTCAAATCCGTTCCGCCGCCTTTGATTACGCTGTTTCTGTCCCCGACGCTCGATCCACCCATAAAAGCGACTTTCAAGGGTGTTTTGAAATACTCTGAAACTCCTTCCAATTGGCTTTTGCTGGTTGATCCCAGTAGCCACATCAAGAGAAAGAATGCCATCATTGCGGTAACAAAATCGGCATATGCAATTTTCCAAGCGCCACCATGATGGCCGCCGGCAACTTTTTTAACACGTTTGATGACTATCGGACGTTGCGCTAAATCATCGGCCATATATTATTCTCACAATTCAAATTAAAAATCACTTTAGCTTTGGAATGATTATTTGTTCTTGCTTTTCTTGACGTGATCTTCCATTTCGATGAAAGAAGGTCTTTCTGTTGTAAACAATACCTTGCGACCGAACTCAATAGCCAGAACCGGAGAATACCCGTTTAAATTAGCCAATAAAGTGATTTTGATACACTCAAACATTTTGCTGGATTCATGTAAGTTATGTTCGAGCTTGGCCGCGAGCGGAGAAACAAAGCCATAAGCCAACAAAATTCCAAGGAATGTTCCAACCAATGCTGCTGCAATAAGAACACCCAATTCTGCAGGGGGAAGATGAACGGATTCCATGGTATGCACAACCCCCATTACCGCAGCGACAATGCCAAACGCCGGTAAACCGTCACCCAGCTTGGCGACGGCATGGATCGGTATCTCGCCTTCCTGGTGATGTGTTTCTAACTCGCTATCCATCAGGCTTTCGATTTCCAGCGAATTCAAGTTGCCGCCGACCATCAGGCGTAAATAATCGGTAAGAAATTCAGTGATATGGTGATCGCTCAAAATACCTGGATATTTGGTGAAAATTGGACTATTTCCAGGTTCCTCAACATCCGCTTCAATCGACATCAAGCCTTCCTTGCGGATCTTGCCAAGAATTTCATAAAGCAGAGTCATTAGTTCCATGTACAATGCTTTGTTATATTTGGAGCCTTTGAGTACAGTAGGCAATGCTTTCATGGTCGCTTTAAGTGCTTTATTCGAATTTCCCACAATAAACGCACCCATTGCACCGCCGCCAATCATCAAAAGCTCAACCGGCTGCCATAACGAAGCAAGGTGACCGCCAGCCAAAGCAAAACCACCAAAT
Source organism: Nitrosomonas sp. (assembly GCA_005779435.1). Classification (GTDB taxonomy): domain Bacteria; phylum Pseudomonadota; class Gammaproteobacteria; order Burkholderiales; family Nitrosomonadaceae; genus Nitrosomonas. The sequence continues at coordinate 4,104 of SXJH01000200.1, forward strand.
ACAGAAATGATAATGATGAGATAACCTACAGAAACAAGCATTGCAGTGACTCCTCGGAATAAATAACGCAATCGATCGATAGCAAAATTCTAGAGTGAAAATTACCACATTGCGGAAAGATTCATTTTTGGAGATAAGGTTACTTTTGCCTGTATTTCTTGTTTAGTGAGTTAAAAGAAATAGATATGAATTATCTGGGCTTGCCGAATATTTCTTATGTATTTGTTGAAAAGATGAATTTCTGATGTGCAATGACCATTATGTATACTGAAGGTGTTAGCAACAAATAGAATTGTCCGGTTTTATAGCAAATAAATTGTCCGCTTTGAACCGCATTGAATTAGTGAGTTAATTCGTTGCGTAGTTGTTGCGGCGGATTCACGCGACAACTGTGTTGTTTAGTTTTATTTCCT
>SXJH01000201.1 GCA_005779435.1 Nitrosomonas sp.
CCCCATTTGAGTTAATGCCTGGAACAATTCACCGAACTCGTCGCTGCGATTGATTGCGGTTTTGGCGGTCAAATCGCCCGCAGCCAATGTATTCGCAAGCTGGATAGCCTGTTTCAGAGGCGATAAGATATTTCTTGACATGCTCACTGCAAAGTAAGCCAGTAATGCCACACCTGCCAGAGTCATCCCGGCAACGATATTGCCTTGCATTGCGGTTTCCTGGGATTGTGTAAGATTCCACCAGCCGATACCGCCGACGGCCAGCAACAATAAAGCGGAAATGCCGACGCCGAAGCCAATTCGCTTACCAGTGGTAGGTTTGAGAAAATCGAGCATCCTGCCGATAATATCGGTTCGTTTCACTTGCCCCTTTTCAATCTTCAAATTTTGTGCTTTTCCTTCCAGGAATTGGCGATAAATCGGTGCCGTTTTTTCAATCACTTCGCGGGCCACCTTGGTTCGAACGGACAAGTAACCGACGACTTTCCCATTTTCCAGCAATGGCGTCGCATTCGCGCTAATCCAATAATAATCGCCATTCTTGCGCCGGTTTTTGACCAGCCCTGTCCACGGCAATCCTTGTTTGAGCGTATTCCATAAATCTTCAAAAGCTTCGGGAGGAACATCGGGGTGGCGAACGATGTTGTGTGCTTTGCCGATCAATTCTTCTTTGCTGAATCCGCTAATTTCCATAAAATCGGCGTTAACATAAGTTATTCGTCCCTTTAGGTCGGTAGTCGAAACAATCAGCGTGTCGTCATCAATAGGATATTCAACATTGGTAACTGGAAGATTCACTCTCATTTAATACATCCTTTTGTTGTTTGGATAGAACCGGGAATATGTGTTTCGGCATCGAATTAAGTATATTCAGTCGGAACATTCTGTTTTGTTCGTGAGAACGAACTTACAAAACCATTTTAACTGCATGATTAATAACGATACTATCAAAAATCGTACCTGAAATAGGAATATTCCTATGGTTTTTAAGCGTCAAGACGAATACCATCCCTCGCCATGGATTGTGCTGATGCAGATAAATGATTGAGAACAAGAAATGGCTCGCAACGGTACTGTTTATCATCGATATGGACAATAAAACGCGAATGGAGGCATCCGGTCGCGCCTGCGTTTATCCAGCGAAACCGGATTGCGGTACCGGCAACAGAAACATGCGAACCGCAATCGTTGGGGGTGCGGATGAGCGAAATTGAGAAAAAAATAAATAAGCTGGCATGTCTTTACGAAATTCCTCGGGAAATGCTCAGGATTCATTCGATGGCCGATCTATGCCAGCGGCTTCTCGAAAGTATGCAATCCGCATGGAGCGCTTACGGAAATGTTTTTCCGATGATCGAAATTAACGGCGAGCGCCATACGCTGGGCGAATGCAATTTGGCGTCGTTGCATAAACTTTCGGCGCCCGTGATTGTCAATGAACGATCTTGCGGTCAAGTGTGCTTATGTTATGACGCCGATCGGTTTGACGGCTGGAACAATGACGAAGATGTCAGCTTGCTGCAGAATATAGCCAACGATCTCGGCGTATGGTTGGAGCGGGAACATTTTTCCGCTTTGCCGAGAACAGAAATAACCGTAACCGAGCGCTTGCTCGATGAGCACGTCAGCATTGCCATCACCGATAAGGATGGCAGGATAGAATACGTCAATGACCAATTCTGCGAGATTTCCAAATACGCCGCCGAAGAATTGATAGGCGGCAATATCCGGATACTCGATTCAAATTATCATGCGGAAGCATTCATACGCGAAATGTGGCACACCATTACCCAAGGCAAAATCTGGAAAGGGGAATTCAGAAATCGCGCAAAAGACGGTTCCATATATTGGACAAATACCACGATTATGCCTTTTCTGGATGCCGCAGGCGTTCCCTATCGATACGCCGGGATACATACCGAAGTGACCGAATACAAGGAAATGAAACAAAAGATGGAAGAACAGGTCGCGGAATTGGCGCGCTCCAATGACGAGCTTGAGCAATTTGCTTATGTGGTTACCCATGATTTGCAGGAACCTTTGCGGGCTATCGGCAGCTTTGTGCAACTGCTAAAAAAATATTGCGACCAGCAATTGGATGAGCGCGCCAATCAACTGATTTCGCACGTGGTTGACGGCACAATTCGCATGCAAATGCTGATTGATGACTTACTGACTTACGCGCAAGTAAACACCGGCCAAGCCATGATAGATATCGACTGCGAAAAATTGTTGCACAATGTCCTGGCCGATCTGTCCATTACTATCAGCGAAAGTGACGCAACCATAACGCACGATAAGCTACCTGTCGTAAAAGGAATTCCGTTTCAAATGATACAGTTATTTAATAATCTGATTGGAAACGCGATCAAATTCCACGGAAATCAACCGCCCAGGATCCATATCGGCGTCAAGGAGGAACCAAGCGAATGGATTTTTTCCGTAACCGATAACGGGATCGGCATGGAAGAGCAATATCTGGATCGTATTTTTCGAGTTTTTCAACGTTTGCATAGCCGGAAAGAGTATGCAGGAACGGGGATCGGCCTTGCCATCTGTAAAAAAGTAGTGGATTACCACAAAGGGAAGATTTGGGTCAAATCCCAACTCGATGCAGGCTCCGAGTTCTATTTTACGATTTCAAAAAACATATAAACCTCAACATGTACCATCAGAAAAATAATAAAAACCGTGCGAATATCATTTTGATAATCGATGACAATCCTACCGATGTGTTGCTGATGACGGAAGCCTTTGCGCTTTGCGACGGCCATAATGAAATTCACACCGCTGAAGATGGCGTTTACGCACTGGAATTTGTCAGGAAACAAAATTCATTTAAACAGTCTCCAACCCCGGATATTATTTTACTGGACTTGAATATGCCCAAAAAAAACGGATTGGAGGTGCTGGTGGAATTAAAATCCGATCCCAAATTCAGTTTTATCCCGATTATCGTTTACACATCGTCGGCAGCTCCCGAAGATGTAAAGGCCGCCTATGAAAGGCACGCCAACGCCTATGTTAAAAAACCCGGCGATTTTGAAAGTTATATCAAAATTGCAAAATCCATCTCCGATTTCTGGCTTTCCGCCGCAATATTTTATAGCGACAGCTCCGCATGACCTCAACCAAGCTTCATATTCTGCTGATCGAAGACAACGAATCCGATGCCATTCTCGTTCAAAACAATCTTGAACAGGCAATGGGCGATCAGATTACCTTGACGCATGTGGAAAGATTGAAATCCGCGCTTAATTTACTCGAAAAACAATCGTTCGATTTGATATTGTCGGACCTTACCTTGCCGGATAGCGACGGTATCGAAACCATCAATCACTTACGCGAGTGTGCGGTAAGCATACCTATTGCCGTTCTGTCTTTCAGAAACGATGAAAAGCTTGCGATCAAAGCGATCAAAGCCGGCGCCCAGGATTATCTGGTTAAAGGAAATTTGACCGAAGGCGTCCTTTCGCGGGTTATTCGCTATTCGATTGAGCGCAAGCGGATCGAGCAAAATGTCCAGAAGGCGCAAAGGCGATTCCAGACAATTTTTGAAAAAGCGCCGCTAGGAATCGCTTTGATTAATCTGGAAACGGAAAAATATTACGATGTGAATCCGCGCTACGCATCCATAGTCGGCAGAAGCACGAGTGAACTGATCGGTTTCAATCAAACCGATATTATTCATTCAGCCGATCTTGCATCGTATCGGGATGAAATCCGATTTTTTCTTGATCAACGGCTTAAGGACTGCAAAATAGAAAAAAGGATCACCCGCCCGGACGGCAATATCATCTGGATAGAGATGTTTATCGTTCCGTTTGAAATCATGAGCGGTGAAGAAATTTGCTATCTGTGTATGATCGAAGATATTTCCGAACGTAAAAAAATGATCGAAAATTTGCGGCAATTGACAACGCATCTGCAAGAAGTCCGGGAAGAGGAAAGGACGCGGATTGGCCGCGAGATTCACGATGTCTTGGGCGGATCTTTAACCGTACTGAAAATGGACCTGGATTGGCTGTCGAAAAAGATCAGCGCCAACCCGATGCACGAACGGATCAAATCGCTTTATCAACTCACCGGGGAAGCCATCGAAACCGCACGCAGGGTTTCGATAAATCTACGCCCCAACGTGCTGGATAACTTGGGCTTATACGGTGCAATCGAATGGCTGGTGCGTGATTTCGAGCAGCGGACAAATATTAAGTGCACACTGGAATCGACCGCGCAAAATTTGGCTTTTCACAACAAAAATTATGAGACCAGCATTTTCAGAATTGTCCAGGAGGTTTTTACCAATATCACACGGCATGCGAATGCTACCCAGGTTGATGTCGAGCTGGCGGAAGAGGAAGATGGCGTTTTTATTTCGATCAAAGACAATGGCGTGGGTATAAAGCAAGCGCAAATAATCGATCCGGGATCTTTCGGAATCATTGGCATGAATGAAAGGGCGCAGCAGTTTGGCGGCAGGCTTTTAATCTTTGGCGTGCCCACGCAGGGCACATTCGTAACACTTAAGATACCATTTACTATTACTGCAACAGTTACAGGAGACTTCCTTAATGATTAGGGTGCTTATCGTAGACGATCACGCGCTATTTCGCGATGGGCTGAAAAGAATCTTTAGCGAAACCGATGATATCCAGGTTGTGGCAGAAGCGGTTGACGGAAAGGATTTCATCAAAAAAGCAAAAGAGTGCGAGTGGGATATTGCATTATTGGATATCAGTATGCCCGATGTTACCGGATTGGATATTTTGAAAAGGATTTCAACCATAAAATCATCCGCCATCGTTCTGGTTTTGAGTATGTACCCGGAAGAGGAGTATGCGATCAGGGCGATACGTTCCGGCGCATCGGGCTATCTGACCAAAGACAGCCCGACGGATCAATTGATCAGTGTAATACGGCGCCTTGCTAAAGGCGGCAAATATGTCAATCCCGAATTGGCCGAGAAACTTTTGTTCAGTCCTGTGCAAGATCCGGATAAACTAACGCACACGACTTTCTCGGATCGGGAATATCTTGTGTTTAAATTGATTGTTGCAGGAGAATCGCTAACATCCATCGCCAATAAATTGGCTCTCAGTGTCAAAACGGTCAGCACATACCGGTCGCGTATCCTGGAGAAGATGAATATGAAGAACAACGCGCAACTGGTTAAGTACGCCATTCACCACAAACTGGTCGAGTAAAGCCAATAAAGCTTAGGGGGACGCTGATTAATTCGGCGAACGAGATGAAGCACGAGGCGCGTGGAACGCAGCAACCGAGACATATCGATAAGATAGGCAAGGGAACAAGTACTGCGCAACGAAGTAATTCGCTCGTATAGTCAATATGTAAGGATAAAAACTGAATAACCCTTGCTTTATCAAGCAAGGGTTATTGAAAATTTAGAACTCTGTTGTTTTATTTATTGTGTGTAAGGCAGGTTCTGGCCGGAATGTAAAAGTTAGGCGGCCTGGATGTTAGAGGCTTGTTTTCCTTTCGGGCCTTGAGTGACATCAAAACTCACTTTCTGACCTTCTTTGAGGGTCTTAAAACCAGACATATTGATAGCTGAAAAGTGCGCGAACAAATCTTCGCTGCCATCATCGGGAGTAATAAAACCAAAACCTTTGGAATCATTGAACCATTTAACTGTACCTGTTGCCATTTCTACTTCCTATATAAAAACCGGGCCGGAAACCCTAACACTATTTGGATTTCAAAGTCACAGGCGACCAAAGCCGATACTGTTGAGAACTTGAAGCCAAACGCCACTTGCTGTTTTACGCAAATCCAGGGTTAAAGTCAAGCGGTTACGCCATATTTATGTACGGTGTGCATGGTAATTGTCTCAAGATGCTTGAAAATTTTGTCGTTAAAATTGAGATGCCGATATAGTGCGAAGCGAGATTTTGTACTAGTATAATAATGAATATTTGAGATTAAAACCAAGGAAGACAGCGATGTCAGCCAGCAAATCAGACGCCGCTTTGCTTACGCAAAAGAAAGTCGAGCAAAAACCGCCGCCCCTGTATAAGATCTTACTGTTGAACGATGATTTCACGCCGATGGATTTTGTAATTGAGGTGTTGAAGGTGTTTTTTTCCATGGATCAAGAACAAGCAACTCGTATAATGTTAAAGGTGCATACGGAAGGAGTCGGTGTGTGCGGTATATACCCGGAAGATATTGCAAGTACTAAGGTTAAACAAGTGGTCGAGTTTTCTAGAATAAATCAGCATCCGCTCAGGTGTGTAATGGAGGAAAATTGAAATGATCGCTCCTGATCTGGAAGTGAGCTTACATATGGCGTTTGTCGAATCCCGGCAGAAACGTTACGAGTTCATCACCGTGGAACATTTGCTATTGGCAATGCTGGATAACACAAGCGCTGCCGAAGTATTGCATGCGTGCTTGGTCGATATTGAGGATTTGCGCGCTGCATTGCTCGATCACATTGAGCGGCACACGCCGGTGATCAAAGGCGTCGACGAGGTTGATACGCAGCCTACACTTGGATTCCAGCGCGTTATTCAACGTGCGATTCTGCATGTGCAATCGTCGGGTAAAAAGGAAGTTACCGGTGCTAATGTGCTGGTGTCGATCTTCGGAGAAAAGGATTCGCATGCAGCGTACTTTCTGCAGCAGCGTGGCGTGACGCGGCTGGATGTCGTGAATTATATTTCGCACAATATCAGAAAAGTGCCGCAGGAAAGTACCGCCAAAACAGGCAATGAAGGCGATGCGGAATCCGAGCCGAACTCCGGCGGATTGCTCGAAAACTACACGGTCAATCTTAATCATCTGGCGTTGATGAACAAAATCGATCCGTTGGTGGGCCGCGAAAAAGAAATAGAACGAGTGATCCAAACGCTGTGCCGCCGCCGCAAAAATAACCCTTTGCTGGTTGGAGAGGCGGGCGTCGGTAAAACAGCCATTGCGGAAGGTCTTGCGAAGCGCATCGTTGAAGAGGATGTACCGGATTTGCTGTTAAAGCACCAGATTTATGCGCTCGATATGGGCGCTTTACTGGCCGGAACCAAGTATCGGGGCGATTTTGAGCAGCGTCTCAAAACATTGCTCAAGCAATTAACCGATAATCCAATGGCCATTTTATTTATCGATGAAATTCATACGCTCATTGGCGCGGGCGCGGCATCGGGTGGCGTTCTGGACGCATCGAATCTGCTAAAACCGGTTTTAAGCAACGGACAATTGCGCTGCATCGGCGCAACGACATTTAACGAATATCGCGGCATCTTTGAAAAAGATCATGCGCTATCACGGCGATTCCAGCAGATTGAAGTGAATGAGCCAAGCGTTGATGAGACGATTACCATATTGCGCGGATTAAAATCCCGTTATGAGCTTCACCATAAAGTCAAATACACGGCCGGTGCATTGGTTTCCGCTGCCGAATTATCGGAACGCTACATCAATGACCGGCATTTGCCGGACAAGGCAATCGATGTTCTCGATGAAGCAGGCGCTGCGCAGCGATTGTTGCCAAAATCCAAGCAACGTAAAGTTATCGGTAAAAGCGAAATTGAAAACATCGTCGCCAAGATTGCCAGAATTCCGTCGCAAAACATCTCAACGGACGATCGCAATAAGTTGAAAACGTTAGGTCGCGACATGAAAGCGGTTGTTTTTGGGCAAGACAATGCAATTGATTCATTGACATCGGCTATCAAAATGGCAAGAAGCGGATTGGGCAATCCGAAGAAGCCCGTCGGTTCGTTTCTTTTCTCCGGCCCAACCGGTGTCGGCAAAACTGAAGTGGCACGACAATTGGCGTATGCATTGGGCATCCATTTACATCGTTTCGATATGTCGGAGTATATGGAACGGCATGCGGTATCGCGCTTGATCGGTGCGCCGCCGGGTTATGTCGGTTACGATCAAGGCGGACTGTTAACCGAAGCGATCATCAAGCATCCTTATTCGGTCTTGTTATTGGATGAAGTCGAAAAAGCGCATACCGACATTTTCAATATCCTGCTGCAGGTAATGGATTAC
>SXJH01000202.1 GCA_005779435.1 Nitrosomonas sp.
CGACCTATATCCCGCTGGGCAAACAGCACCGCCTGGAAAACCCGGGAAAAATCCCGTTGCACCTGATTGAGGTTCAATCGGGGACTTACCTGGCTGAAGACGATATTGTGCGATTTGAAGACGCTTATGGACGGACGCTGTAAGTTTTTAAGAATCAATGGAGGATGTTTCCTCGTAAATAAACTCCTCACCCACAGGGGGCATGCCAGTTTCGCAGTAAAATCAACTTGATTTCCATTGCATATTCACAATGACTTAAAATCACGTTTGCACATAATGTAGATAATTTTTTCAACAACCTGATGTAAGATCTAATCCATCGGGTGTTTTATTTGCATTCAGCACGAAATGATTTTATTGGAGCAAATGAAAAAGGAGGCGTGTCTGCAAAATATAAGGCTTGATTACAAAATTTGTTTTTTGCGGGGCCATTTGTTGGAATCTAATTCGGATGATTAAGCGACTCACTTTACGAAACTTTAAGAACGTTGGTGAACAGATCTACGACTTCACGCAATTCGATTTGTTGGTCGGACGCAATAACAGCGGCAAAAGTACGGTACTTCAGGCATTGGCGATTTGGCAATTTTGTGTAGATGAGTTTCGTCGTTCCAAACGCGTTGGCGGCAGAGGCATTCAAGTGGTTTTGCCTAACTTCACAGCACTTCCTGTACCTGAATTCAACTTGCTCTGGAAAGATAAAACAGATCGCTATTGGCCGGAAGTAAATGGCAAGAAGAAGCAAGAATATATTCTGATCGAAATTCTTGTTCAGTGGCAACGCGAGGGAAAAGCCGATGAATTTGGTATTGCGTTACGATATCATTCACCTCAAACAATCTATGCTATTCCTACTGGAGGATGGGCTAAATTCCGCGCTTACGAGCAGCAGGGAGATTTGCCAAGAATTGCCTATGTACCTCCCTTTTCCGGTTTGGAGCCGCTGGAAAAAAGGTTAGACGATGCGCCGATTCGTCAACAAGCCGGCAAGGGTCAGCCCGGCAGCGTGTTACGCAATCTCTTGTTGCAGGTATGTCCAATGCCGCCGAGAGGGAAAGATGGGCGTATTGAGAAAAATTATACATCGCCAAAGGACTGGAATGAATTGGCCGATGTGGTCGAACGCTGGTTTTCGGTTAAAATTTCCCCTCCGCAATATGAGATGGGCAAGGATGTTCATATTACTGTCGAGTATCGACAAAATGGCAAGAGCTACGACATCATTGCTGGCGGCAGTGGTTTTCACCAAACATTGACTTTACTTGCTTTTCTTTATGGTTATCAACCGACTACTATACTCTTAGATGAACCGGATGCGCATTTGCATGTCAATTTGCAGCGAGAAGTTCTTGATTATTTCAAATTAAAATCTGCTGAAAGAAATATACAATTTTTAATCGCCACTCACGCCGAAGAATTTGCCAAAGGAGTGGATGCCAGCCAAATTATTTCCCTACTCAAACAAGCCCCTACACGTATTCAATCCACACCAGGTGTATTGCGCGCTATGGCGGATGTTTCAAATGAAGAAATCATGCAGCTGATGGCTTCGCCGTTTATCCTCTATGTAGAGGGCGAAAGTGACGAACGAATTCTTCGTGCTTGGGCTGCTTCATGTAATGCTTTGTCAGAAATCGACAAGGTATGTTTCAAAACCATGGGGGGCGGCGGTAAGAAAAACATGCAGGATCGCGCCAATCAACATTTTGATGCTTTACAGCAGATTATTCCTAATGTTAAGCGACTGATGCTATTCGATTATGACGACAGTGATCAAGCTTTTCATCCTCTCTCAGACAATCCTGCGTTAGTAGAATGGAAACGCAAAAATATCGAGAACTATCTGCTCGTGCCGGATGTATGGAAACGCGCGGCGTGTCGCCCTCTAGGTGATCTTTTCGCTCAAGATGCGTTACAAAGCATTACTGTTTTTTTTGAGGGGCAGAATCTGACGCTTCCTCCCGGTAAGACTTGGCGCAATGTGGATGCGAATATTTTTGAAATAGTGGACGGCAAGCGCATTTTATTCGAAAACAATAATTCTTTATTTCACACGCTTCGGCAAGGCGATCCATCGATAGAACTGATTAGAGAAAATGTGGCAGCAGCGATGAATAGCAATGAAATTCATGAGGATGTTCATGAATTCTTCATTAAGCTGACCAACCTGATTATAGGTAAAACCAAATAAATTCAAATACTCACATGTGAGTTATCGTTTAGTAGCAATAGATTTTCCGTTTCAGACTTTACCTCGTTAATCAGATGTAGTGTTGTCCTGGCGCGTCAAGTCGAGCGTGAAGTAATCGTGTCCGGCGACATTCGTTGTTTGACTTGGATAAATCAGCAGCATCAACCGTACGTACCCGATGTTGCGCTGCTGGATTGAATGCCGTTTTCGACAGCGCTGTTACGTCAGGATAACCGGCAAATCTTGGCCGGTGGTGTCGACCGTGCCGATTTGCGCAGCCGCATACCCGGCTTGGCGCAATGCCCGCAGGCATTCCTCCGCCGCTGCGGCGGGTACGCCTGCCAATAAGCCGCCTGCCGTTTGCGGATCGAACAGCAGGTCGTAGCTGGGATGATTGCCGCTATCGTATCGGCAGCGGCTGGTTTTTTTGTTGTGCGGGTGAAGCGTGCTGCGGATGCCTTGTGCGCTGCAGTGCTGTGCGCCGTCCATGACGGGTATGGCGTCCAGCGATACTGTGGCGCCGCAGTGCGAAGCGGTCAGCATTTCCTGTAAATGACCGAGCAAGCCGAAGCCGGTGATGTCGGTGCAGCCTTGCACGGAGTAATCGCGCAAAATTTGAGCGGCGGTGCAATTGCTTTGCAGCATGACCGCCAGCGCCCGATCCAGCCACGAACCTTCGCAGCGCGCGGCCATGTTCGCGGCGAGCAGCACGCCGCTGCCGATCGGTTTGGTCAGTATCAAACAATCGCCCGGTTTCAAGCCGGATTTGGCGAACGCGGCGCCTGCGGTCAGCGTGCCGTTCACCGTCAGCCCCACGGACATTTCAGGCCCTTCGCCGCTATGTCCGCCGATCAGTACGGTATTTTCCCGATCCAGTGTCGTTAAAATGCCTTGCATCAAATGCAGCAGTTTTTCCTGCATGATCTCCTCATGGCCGTAAGGAATCACGGCTGTCACCAGCGCGGAATGCGGCGTGCCGCCCATGGCGTAAATATCGCCCAGGCTGTGAATCGCGGCAATGCGGCCTAACAGATACGGATCGTCGATAAAGCTGCGGAAAAAATCGACCGATTGCAGCCATTGCGTATTCGCAGGCAGATCGATGATCGCGGCATCGTCGCCCAATGCGCCGACAACATCCGGGCGCGATCGGATCTTCAGTTGCGCCAGTACATTGTGCAAGATGTCGCTGCCGATTTTGGCGCCGCAACCGCCGCAGCGCATCGATTCTTGGCCTTCTTCGGCATTGCCGGTACTTTGCATGGGTTCGGGGATGAACCGCGCCATGAAGCGGCGGTCGATGAAGTTCTTCCAGCGCCAAACCCACTGTCCGCTGGCAAAAAAGAAACCGCGCGACGCCACGGCATGACGTTCGCCGGTGGTCAGCAAGCTTAAAAAAAGCCGTTGCGGTTTGAAAGGCTGCAATGGCCGGTTTTCCAGTTGCGCAACTAGATTTTTGGCCAAAACCGGGCCTTGCCGTACTGCGTAAACACCGGCTTTCGGCAACGGATGCGGCGTAAAAGCAGCGCAATCGCCCGCCGCAAATATATCCGGGTGCGAGACGCTGCGCAGGTAGCGATCCACTTGGATAAAGCCCCGCTCGTCGCAGTCCAGGCTGCTTTCCGCCGGCCAGGACTGCGCGCCTGCATGGATCGCCCAGGCGGCAAAATCGCAATCGAGCTGCGATTGATCGTCGAGCATCAATCGGTGCCGGTCGGCGGAAATCACACGATGGCCGCAAATCACGCGCACTCCGAGCGTTTGCAAATGCCGCTGAAAATAATGCCGCACCCGTTCGTTATGCGCACCGAGAAAGGGCGAATCGGCGCTGACCAGCGTGAACTCGGCGCGAATCGATGTCGTGGCGGCCAGCTTATGCCGCAGCGCCAGTAATATTTCAATCCCGGCAGCGCCGCCGCCCACGACGACGATACGCTGCAAACGATTCGACGACTCCGCGCTACCGAGCCATCGATGCCAGTATTCCAAAAATTGCTTTACCGGTTTGACCGGGCAGCCATAACGATCGGCATCTTCGATACTATCGAGCGCTGGCCTCGAACCTGCATCGATCGACAGCACATCGTAGCGCAGCGATGGATAATCCCGGCAAACGATGTGTTTTTTTATGGGATCGATATGCGTAACTTCGCTGCGGATGAATTGCACTCCGGCCCATTGGCAGAGCTTGCGCAAATCGATGTGACAATCCTCGAACGCATAATGTCCGGCGATGAATCCGGGCAGCATCCCGGAATACGGTGTCATCGTATCGCTGCTGATAAGCGTTATCCGTACGCCGGGCAGCGGCTTCATACCGAACCGTTTAACGACGGCGATATGGCTGTGACCGCCGCCTATCAGGCGCAAATCTTTATTGTGCGGGGTTAAGCCTATCATTATTAACTTTATTGTGTTGCGTTATGATCGGAAAAATGTGATAGTTCACACCGCAACATTATAAGTTAGTCCAGATCACGATAAACACAATTAGAAATATTGCACGGCTTCAAGAAAGGGCTTGCAACGCATTGAAACAAAAAGGCATTTAATCCAGATTAAATGCCGGAAAGCAGTTTGATAATTTTTTCGATATTTTTATTAGGGAGAGTAGCAATGAAATTTAATAAAAAGAGCACAGTAACATCTTGTCTTGTTCTATTTTTATCCGCAACGCTATTGATCGGCTGTAAACCGATATTCGACAAAAAACCGCTACCGCCAAGCGAAGATAAAGCTGCTGCGGCACCTGCAGCAGAACCTGCTCCGGCCGCCGCTCCGGAACCGGCTGAACCGGCCGATATTGAAGATGTACAAAGCTTGGAGAGCTTGGACTCGGAAGCAACTGCGGAAGGAGAAAGCATTGAACCTGAGCCTGTCGCCGACGATGGCGACGATGTCGTAAAACCGACTTCGGCGATGATGCGCGATATTCAGCAAGCACTCGTCGATGCCGGATTTAACCCAGGCCCGGTCGACGGCAAAAGCGGCGCGAAAACCGTAGCCGCAATCGATGCATTCCAAAAACAAAACGGCATCCCTGCGGGCAAGATCGATAAAAGAACGTTGCGCGCTTTAGGCGTAGCATTCTAAGCAATTACCAAGACGTTGTTTTGTTGTTAAATACACCAAGAATCCGAGATTCTTGGTGTATTTTTATTGATAGCGGATAAAACCGGTTGTAGCCGATTTTTTTCGATCGGTACATTCAAAAATATTTGCTAACGAAAGTGGCATGTTCTATAGTTGGGGAGCTGTCTTCGGAGCTCATTCAAAAATAAAATGTTTTAAGGACTTGAATAAGTTCATCGATTGTAAACCCCGTCTTGCATAGTTAATCGCTTTCATCGCAAGCACGGTCTCCGAAAAACAAACTGAATTTATTTTTGTCATTGTCGTCTCATAAGAGTTTTATGCTAATAGCAGCAGATCGTCTGAATCATTAATTCGCTTTTGAAGTACTTTTGGAGGTTAACTCATGGGTGTTCCCTTACGTCAACAGATTGCAGTTGGCGCCTATTTAATCACGCAGAAAATAAAAGGGGTTAAAAAATACCCCCTCGTGCTCATGCTGGAACCTTTGTTCCGTTGCAATCTGGCCTGCGCCGGTTGCGGAAAAATCGCGCATCCGGAAGATGTGCTGGATCAACGCCTATCGTATGAGGAATGCATGCAAGCCGTAGACGAATGCGGCGCTCCGATGGTATCGATCCCGGGCGGTGAGCCGCTGCTGCATAAAGAAATGCCGCGAATCGTCGAAGGCATTATCAAACGCAAAAAATATGTATACCTATGTACCAATGCGCTGCTGTTAAAGAAGCGGATCGACGATTATACGCCGTCGCCTTATTTGACCTTTTCGATCCATTTGGACGGCATGAAAGAGCGCCATGACGCTTCCGTATGCCAGGAAGGCGTATTCGACCGTGCCGTGGAAGCGATAAAAATCGCCTTGGAAAGGGGTTTCAGAGTCACGGTAAACTGTACGCTGTTTCAAGGCGAAACCCCGGAAGACGTTGCCGAGTTTCTCGACTATGCAATGGAGTTGGGCGTTGAAGCCGCCACCATCGCACCGGGATTCAGTTACGAGAAAGCGCCGCAACAGGATGTTTTCATCAAAAGCCAGGATACCAAAACTTTGTTCCGTGGCATTTTTGAATTGGGCAAAAAACTGAAGCGGAAATGGCGCTTGAATCACTCCGCGCTGTATTTGGATTATCTGGCCGGAAATCAAAATTATAAATGCACGCCATGGGGTAATCCGACCCGCAACGTATTTGGATGGCAGAAACCTTGTTATTTGTTATCCGACGAAGGATATGCAAAAACCTTCAAGGAATTGCTCGACGATACGCCATGGGACAAATACGGTACCGAAAACAATCCGAAATGCGCGCAATGCATGGCGCACTGCGGTTACGAGGCTACGGCAGTGGAAGACACGTTGCAACACCCTTGGAAAGCATTGATTGCTTCGTTGCAGGGCCCTAAGACAACCGGCCCTATGGTCGAGGAACCGGCTCCAAAATGGACAGCGGGGGCAAATAGCGCCGCGAAAAAACTCGCAGAAATACCGGTATCGGTTATCGATAAATAAAAACCGGCATTGATGCCGTTGCTATGGAAACGCTGATTTATTGGCTGTACGAGCGAATCGCATCAATGCGCGGTACTCGATCCCTCGCCTATCTTGTCGATAGGTCTCGGTTGCTGCGTTCCGTGCACCTCGTGCTTCATCTCGTTCGCCGAATGAATCTGCGTCTTCCTATGAATCTATAGTAACCAGGAACAATCATGGCACTGGTATCCGTTCTTTCCGTTTTTGGCGCACTTTGCTGGTGGTGTCTCGTTTTGTTTCCCTGGCGCCCGTGGAGTACGGACGAACATATCGAGGCCCAGGAATACCATGCCGGTGACGAAAGACTCCAGGATATTACCGTTCTGATTCCGGCGCGCAACGAAGGTGCTTATATCGGACGCACGCTCAGCAGCGTCAAAGCACAAAGCGAGCATATTCAAATGATCGTCATCGACGATCAATCGACCGATGACACCGCAGAACA
>SXJH01000203.1 GCA_005779435.1 Nitrosomonas sp.
ACGATGCCGCCCCAAGTGCCGTGCATCAGCCAGCCGATGTACGTTGCCAATTGCTGCGCTTCGGGGCCGGGCAATACCATCGGGTAATTGAGCGCATGCAAAAAACGATGCTCCGAGATCCAGCGCCGTTTCTCCACTAATTCCTGATGCATCATGCTGATTTGACCGGCTGGTCCGCCGAAACTGAGAAAGCCTAATTTCAGCCAATAAAAGACTGCCTCCTTAAAAGAAACGGACTTGGGCGTATCGATTGAGGTCGCGGTTGATTGGGGACGGTGCGTCATGGCAGTGGGTTGTGGTTATTGGGAAGTAGACAAAAGATTGGCATGGGGGGGCGCATAATTTTATCATTTTGCTGATAAATAACCTAAATTTCGCCTTTTTTCCGGGGATTGCTTGTTGCGAAATGCGCTTAATCTATCGATCCTGGGCGATGGGATTATACATGACGGTTGAATGGAAAAGAGGATGCGATGGAAAAAAGTGCGATCTTAAGTGTGCTGGCCGAAGAGGTAGAGCAAGGAAGATTAATTTTTCCTACTTCGGTCAACGGGGCGATCAATACGAAACGCAAGCTCGAAGATCCGGATTGTAATTTGGATGCCGTGGTTAGGATCGTACAAGCAGAGCCGCTGTTGTCGGCAAAAGTGGTCGCAATCGCAAATTCTACCGTTTTTAACCGGACGGGCAGAAAAATTACCGATGTCCGATCGGCGGTTACGTTGATTGGTTTTCGCACGGTAAGAAATTTGGCAACGGTCATTATCGTGCAACAATTGGCCGGATCGCAGACCAAAACCGATCTGGTCGCTCAGCTATGGGAGCATTCCGCTTATGTGGCCGCATTGGCGCAAGTCATTGCGCGCCGTGTAACCAAGCAAGATGCGGAAACGGCTATGTTTGCGGGAATGATTCATGAGATCAGTTGGTTCTACATGCTGGCGCGCGAGAAATATTATCCGGGGTTAATCGACGAAAGCATAGCGAGTTCATGGGGTAGCGACGAAGATTTGGAAGACGAAAGCGAATTGGATTGCGAAATCGTTATCGGAACGGCCATCTTACATGCGCTTTCCATACCGAATGCCGTTTTGGAAAATATCGTTTATTTGTGGAAGGGATATTTAACGTTTCCACCCAGTTCGCTCGGCGATACCTTGCTGATTGCCAATCAATTGGCGCCTGTTAAATCTCCTTTTGTTTTGCCTGCCGGGCAGGTGGGCGGCGATATCAATGCCAATATCGATTTGTTGACCGATGAGGAGACGCTAAGCGATATTTTGAAGGATTCGGATGACGAGGTCAGATCGCTGACTGAGGCGTTATGCGGATGAAAAGACCGGCATATA
Organism: Nitrosomonas sp.; assembly: GCA_005779435.1. Classification (GTDB taxonomy): domain Bacteria; phylum Pseudomonadota; class Gammaproteobacteria; order Burkholderiales; family Nitrosomonadaceae; genus Nitrosomonas. The sequence goes on from SXJH01000203.1 coordinate 1,350, forward strand.
TCTATGATGTATTCCATTTTATCGGTTGGTTAGGACGATTCGGTATTTTGCTTTGCCGCTTGCCAAGTGTGCCAGGGCTTCGTTAACTTGATCGAAACGGAAGCGTTCAACGATAGGTTCGATGCGGTGTCGGGCGACAAACTCCAACATGGTTTGAATATTGGCAGGGCTGCCCACGGGAGATCCGGAAACCGAATATTGCCCGGATATTAGCGAAAATACGTTGAGACTCAGCGGTTCCAGTGTTGCGCCCAAGAAGTGCAAACGGCCTTTGGGGCGCAAAGTGGCAAGGTAGCCATTCCAGTCCAGCGGTACATTTACGGTCGATAAAATGAGATCGAACCGGTTGGTTGCGGCTCGAAGCTCAGCGGGATTACGGGTATCCAGAACATGATGCGCACCCATCGCAAGCGCTTCTTTTTTCTTGTCATCGCTCGATGTAAAAGCCGTAACCTGGCAACCCCACGCATTGAGAAACTGCACTGCGATATGCCCTAAGCCGCCGATGCCGATCACGGCTACGCTGGCGGTCGATGGGATATTGAATTGCAGCAACGGATTAAAAACAGTGATGCCGCCGCAGAAAAGCGGGCCTGCGCTGTGTGCGGGGATGCAATCGGGTATCGCAACGACACTGGCGGCTTTGGCGCGCACTTTGTCGGCAAAACCGCCATGGCGGCCTACGATGGTCGACTCGGAATCGTTGCAAAGATTGTGATCGCCCGACAGGCAGCTATGGCAAGTCATGCAATAACCGGCGTGCCAGCCCAGACCGACACGCTGTCCCAACTGCAGATGGTTTACGAGCTCGCCTTTTGCTGCGACGGTGCCGACTACTTCATGGCCGGGCACGAACGGATAGCGGGTGATGCCCCAATGGTTATGCAGCATGCTGAGATCGCTATGGCAGATGCCGCAATATTCAACGGCAATTTCAACCTCGTGCACGCCAAGCGGGCCTGGGTCGTATTCGAAAGGTTGCAGTGTGCCGCCTGCTTCATGCGTTGCATAGGCTTTAATCATGGTTTCCCCTGGGTGAATTGTGTCGTTGAATTTGTTCGTGCGGCTAATTTTCAGCAAAAATACTTGTCCATGCAATCCCATCGCTGCCGATGGTGCCGCGATACATGCCGCTGGTATTGAAGCGCATGGCGAAATTGCCGTGTGCATCCACTACAATCAGCCCGCCAGTGCCATTGATGGCGGCAATTTCCGCAATCGTGTTGTCAGCGGCTTGATCGGCCGGTATTTGCCGCAATCGTACTTGCGCTGCCGTATTGAATGCGGCGGCAATACGAATGAACATTTCCCCTGTACCCGTTGCCGATACGGCGACCGAGCGATTGTCGGCGTAAGTGCCCGCTCCGATGATCGGCGAGTCTCCCACGCGTCCGTATCGTTTATTCGTTAAGCCGCCTGTCGATGTGCCAGCGGCAAGATTGCCGTTGCAATCCAATGCGACGGCGCCGACCGTGCCGAATTTTTCGTCACTGCCCGATAAGGATGATTCCTCATCGTGATCGAGTAATATTTGTTCTTTCGCGATCACGCGTTGCAGCTGATCCCAGCGATGCTGCGTAAAGAAATACGCCGGATCGGCGAGTTCCAATCCCTGTTCGGCGGCAAACGTTTCCGCGCCCTGGCCGATCAACATAACATGTTTGCTTTTTGTCATCACTGCATGCGCGGCACGAATCGGATTGCGGATTGCGGAGACCCCGGCAACGGAGCCCGCCATCAATGTGGCACCATCCATAATCGATGCATCCAATTCGTTGCGGCCATCATGATTGAATACCGCGCCTTTGCCTGCGTTGAACCACGGCGAATCTTCCAGTGCGGCAATCGCGGCGATAACGGCTTCAATGCTACTGCCGCCAGCGGAGAGAATTGCGTAGCCGGTAGTCAGCGATTCGGTGAGTGCTTGCCGGTATGCCAGTTCGCGCTCTGCGGTTATTTTGCTGCGAGCGATAGCGCCTGCGCCGCCGTGAATAACCAATCGGATACGAGAATTGATATTATTCAAGGTGTTCTAGGGTTGTAAGAAACTTGATTCACTATGAAAGTTGCGTTTTTAGGTGCAATATACCAGTACCCGGATTTTGTTGCATGGATACCGGAAATGCGATGTGTTGCTAAGGAGATGCCGATTCATTCGGCGAACGAGATGAAGCACGAGGCGCACGGAACGCAGCAACCGAGACCTATCGACAAAATAGGCGAGGCAGCGAGTACCGCGCATTGATGCGATTCGCTCGTACAGCCAATTAATCGGCGTTTCCCTAACATGTAACTCAATGGAGATCGTCATTTTGAGGCGTTACTTGGAGCTTAAGATTCCGCCCGCCGTATTGGTGGTTTTGTGGCTGGCGAGCATGTGGTTGATTGCTCAAGCTACGCCGTGGGCAATCGTTTCAATACCGGGCGGCGGAATCGTTGCGTCGATTGCGTGTTTGCTGGGGTTTGTTGCAATAATCGTTTCGGCGGTTGCTTTGCATGCAGCGAAAACAACGATCAACCCGTTTGCGCCGGACGCGACGACATCGATTGTTACAAGCGG
>SXJH01000204.1 GCA_005779435.1 Nitrosomonas sp.
CCGCCGACTTATGGTTCCATTGCTTGATATTGCTTACTTATCACGGACTCACGCCCGACGACGTGTTAAAAGAATTGGCAAGGCGCGAGGGTGTTTCCGGCATACAGGAAAAAGCATCGAGAACAAAGGATTAACGCATGGATAACTGTATCTTTTGCAAAATCGCGAGAAAGGAAATTCCGGCTAATAAAATCTACGAAGACGAGCATATTATTGCTTTTCACGATATTCACCCCGTCGCTCCGATACATTTTTTGCTGATTCCGAAATTGCATATCGATTCGTTGGCGGATGCCGATGATGCTCATCGGGATTTACTGGGCAGAATGATGGTATTGGCGCCGAAATTGGCTAAAACGCAAGGTTGTGACGAAGGGTTCCGCACCATTGTCAATACCGGCCGCATAGGCGGACAAGAGGTATTTCATTTGCATTTTCATGTCATTGGCGGCCATCAGCGCTTGCCCGGCATGATTCATCAAGGATAGCGGGACGCGCTTTACTTTACGGGAGGAAAAATGGGTACATTCAGCATCTGGCATTGGATTATTGTGTTAATCATTGTCGTTCTGGTATTCGGCACCAAGAAATTACGCAACCTCGGGAGCGATTTGGGCGGGGCGTTAAAAGGATTCAAAGAGGGAATGAAAGAATCGGATGCGGAAAATAGCATTGCGCCCGCTCAATCTGCCATCGAAGCAACGGCCAGTAAAGATACGCAAAATAATACGCTCAAAGAAAGCCCCCCCCCGGCGGACACGGAAACCAAAGAAAATACGCAATCTAAAGTTTAATCGAGCTGTCTATTTTAAAATGGCCTGAATCCCATCGATGATTACATCCGCATCGCCGCAGTTGTCCAAGCATTATGTTTGATATCAGTTTCATGGAATTGCTGGTCATATCGATGGTCGCGCTAATTGTAATCGGCCCCGAGCGCCTTCCTGCGGTTGCGCGCACAGTGGGGCATCTTTACGGTCGCTGCCGCAATTTCGTGTATCGCATCAAAATCGATATTCATAACGAAATGCGCATGGAAGAACTGAAAAAAATGCAAACCTCGGTGCAGGAAACGGCGCAAACGATTGAAGAATCGGTGCAACAAGGCGTAAATCGCTTAAAAACCGCGATCGACGATACGAAAACGGAAGTCGAGCAATCCGCCGATTTGTCCTCAATACAAACGCAGATCCAAGCGCCGACTCCTATGGATAGCGAAGCTTTGCCGTTTCAAGATAAAGAAAAGAAATAACCCCCTGCAACCTTCCGCTCAATTCGGTAAACTACAATCGACATGCTAGAAGGCTCATTCCTATCACATCTGGTTGAATTGCGCGCACGCATGATTCGTGCGTTAGGCGTGCTGATGATCGGATTTCTGCCCTGTGCGTTCTATGCGCGCGAGCTCTACACCATATTGGCGCAACCGCTGCTGGAAAAATTGCCGCAAGGCGGTCAAATGATCGCGACCGATGTCGCAACGCCTTTTTTCGTGCCGATGAAGGTTGCCATGATGATGGCTTTTGTCATCACACTACCGCACACGCTGTATCAAATCTGGGCTTTTGTCGCACCGGGGTTGTATTCGCATGAAAAGCGCATGGCGTTGCCTTTGGTGATCGGCAGCAGTTTCTTGTTTTTCTCGGGCATGGCGTTCGCCTATTTTGCGGCATTACCGGTGGTGTTTGAGTTCATCACTTATTTTGCGCCGGAAGGCGTCGCGGTAATGACCGATATCGACAAATACCTAAGTTTCGTGTTGTCAATGTTCATGGCGTTCGGCTTTACTTTTGAAGTACCGGTATTTGTCATCGTACTGGTCAGAACCGGTGTCATCACAATCGAGAAGCTTAAGGAAATTCGTCCTTACGTGATTGTCGGCGCGTTTGTCATTGCCGCCATTTTCACGCCGCCCGATGTCATTTCGCAATTCATGCTGGCAGTGCCGCTATGCTTGCTCTACGAATTGGGCATTGTTATTGCCGCCACAATGATCAAAAAACAAATCAGCGACTCGCCGACGGATGCGACGCAAAGCGCCGCCGGTCAAAAAGACAACGCCGGCAAAGCCGATTGACCGCAACCTCGATCATTCGCCACACCCGCCGCTGGAACTGGCTATAATGAAACCATCCCTGCGCCGGTTTATCTAAGACGATTAATCACCTTGATGTCTTTCCCTATGGAGATGAGCGATGTTCAATCATGTTTCCGCTTCCGTTTTTAAACCGCCGATCATTGGATGGATAGCCGCGCTCGTTTGTTTTTCCGCGAACGGCTTATTTGCGCAATCGGCCGATCAGTTGCCGCCACGGCCGCAGCATTTAACGACGCAGCCTGCCCCGGAAATACCGCCGGACTTAAATAGCAGGCCGCCGCGCGCTGTGCAGCGTATCGGCACCGCCATTCCGCCGCCGCGCAATACCGTCAGCATCAAAAGTACCGATGCCGGCGCCATACCCCGGCAGTCGCCTTTGTCCGGGTGCATCAATTGCGGCGTCGTCGATTTCGTCAACAAAATGGGACAGGGAGCGGGTTTGAATGCAATCGTCAGCGGCGTGGTTGCCGGTACCATTGCACGGGAAGTCATCGGCCAAATGCCGCACCCGCAGGGCGGCTATCATCCCCAGAGCGGTCATATGACGCACCCGACGCATCCAGCGCATCCGATACAACCCACGCCGCCGGTTCATCCGCATCAAGTCGGCATCACCTTGGATGACGGTCGACAAGCGGTTATCGCGATTCCGGAGGGCACCAATTTTCAGCAAGGCGATCGCGTGAGATGGGTGGACGGCGTGCTGGTGCTCGATCGCCCTGCCGTGCCTTGACTGTCTTAGGCAGGAGGTGCGCGTGAACACATCGCCGCTCAAGCAAATCGAACTGCCGATCGAAGGCATGACATGCGCCGCTTGCGCGCTGCGTATCGAAAAGAATTTGAACAAACTCACCGGCGTTCGGGCAACGGTCAACTTTGCCAATGAAAAAGCCCACGTCAATTACGATGCAAGTCAGAGCGATACGAATGCACTGATCGGCGCAATCGAGAAAGCCGGTTTTCATGTCGCGCCGCAGTCGGTGCAATTGCAATTGCGCAACATGACCTGCGTTGCTTGCGCGGGACACATCGAAAAAGCCTTGAACAAATTGCCCGGCGTTACCGCTACAGTGAACTTTGCCACGGAAACCGCCAAAGTTAATTTTATTCCGGGTTTGGCAACCGTCGGCGATTTGATCGCTGCCGTGAACCGGGCAGGATATGACGCCAGCGAAATCAGCGAATCCGGTCATGCCGAACAGAAAGCGCGCCGTCTGGCTGCGTATCGGGCGGAATTGCGGCTATTCCGGATTTCGGCGCTGCTGACGCTGCCGCTGGTGCTGCAAATGGGTGCGATGTTTTCCGGTCATGACATGGATATGCTGCCGCGATGGTTGCAGTGGCTTCTGGCCACGCCGGTGCAATTCTGGATCGGACGCCGTTTCTACGTAGGCGCCTGGCATTCATTGCGCGGCGGTAGCGCGAATATGGACGTGCTGATCGCGCTCGGCACCAGCATGGCGTACGTTTTTAGTGCCGTGGTCACCGCCTTCGCGCTGGATCAGCATGTGTACTTTGAAGCCAGCGCGGCGATTATCACCCTGGTACTGTTGGGAAAATTGATGGAGGCACGCGCAAAAGGAAAAACCTCGGAAGCCATCGAAGCATTGATCCGGCTGCAGCCGAAGACCGCGCGTATCGAACGTGACGGCGAGGTGCTGGAAGTGCCCGCCGATAGCTTGCAAGCGGACGATATTTTTATCGTGCGCCCCGGCGAGAATCTGCCGGTCGACGGTATCGTCGTCGAAGGCGTATCGAGCGTCAACGAATCGATGTTAACCGGAGAAAGCATGCCCATCGGCAAACAACCGGGCGCCAAAGTCTTCGCGGCGACGTTGAATCAGCAAGGACTGTTGAAGTGCCGCGCAACCGGCGTCGGCGCGCATACGCAACTGGCTGCCATCATTCGCTTGGTTGAAGAAGCGCAAGGTTCCAAAGCGCCGATTCAACGCATGGCCGATACCATTTCGGGCATTTTCGTTCCGGTTGTGGTGATTGTCAGCGTGCTGACGCTGGGTATTACTTGGTGGATTGCCGGCGATTTCGTAAGTGCGTTGATCAATGCCGTTGCCGTTCTGGTAATCGCTTGTCCTTGCGCGCTTGGATTGGCGACGCCTACGGCGATTATGGTTGGCACCGGGCGCGGCGCGCAAGCCGGTGTATTGGTAAAAAATGCGGCGGCATTGGAACACGCCGAAAAGATTCAAACCTTAATCGTCGATAAAACAGGCACACTCACCGAAGGTAAGCCCGAAGTCACCGATATTGTATCCGTGGCTGCAATCGATGAGCGGGATTTGTTGCAAATCGCCGCCTCATTGGAACAAGGCTCCGAACACCCGCTGGCACGGGCAGTTCTGGACAGCGCGCAAAGCAAGCAATTATCGCTTCAGCCAATCCATGATTTCGCAGCAATAACGGGCAGCGGCATCTCGGCGCGTATCGATAAAACCGACTATCTGATGGGATCGCCGAAATTTTTGATGCAACAGGGCGTTGCCATTGATGAGAAGCCGATCGGCAACTTGCAAGCGGAAGGAAAAACCGTCGTGGGCGTTGCATCCGTTTCCGGAGACGGCCATCGCCTGCTCGGTTATCTGGCGATTGCGGATCGCTTGCGGGACACTTCAATTAAAGCCATTGCGAAACTTCAAGCAATGGGCATCGATATCGTCATGTTGACCGGCGATAACAAGGCTACAGCGGCAGCGATCGCCAGCCGTACCGGAATAACCCGTTATCGCGCGGAAGTATTGCCGCAGGATAAAGCCGTTGAGGTCATGAACATTAAAGCCGAAGGACAATTCACCGCCATGGTCGGCGACGGCATC
>SXJH01000205.1 GCA_005779435.1 Nitrosomonas sp.
CATCAGGGGTTGCAACACAAAAGCGCGTTCGGTCATGCGGGGATGCGGAACGGTCAGTTTTTCATCCCGCCATTGCAAGTCGTTGTACAGCAAAATATCCAAATCCAGCGTACGCGGCGCGTTCGGCGATTCGCGCACGCGGCCGTGGCGAAGCTCGATTTTGAGCAATGCCTCCAACAAGTCATGCGGTGTCAGCGTCGTTTCAATACAGGCGACGGCATTGATGAAATCCGGTTGATCCAATTTCCCCATCGGTGCGCTGCGGTATAACGAAGAGCGGCTGATCAGGTGCGAATCGGGAAGCTGATTCAATGCTTCAAAAGCTTGCAGTATCTGGGAGACCGGTTGTTCTAAATTACTGCCGAGCGCAATGTATGCGCGACTTGACTGGGTCTTATTCATAACAACAAAAGCTAATCGGCATCGGAAAGATTGGAGGCTGCCGGCGGTATTGTGCCGGTAGCCGCTTTCTTGCGACTGCGCCGCCGCTTTCTTTTCGGCGTTGTTTGCTGCAGCAGCATTTTTTCGCGTTCGGCGTTGTCTACGACGGAAAACTTTTTCCACCATTCCCCAAGCTCCGGATCAAGCTCGCCGCTTTCGCAACGCAACAGCATGAAATCGTAAGCGGCACGAAAACGCGGGTGTGTGAGTAAATGGAAGGGTCTGCGCCCGGCGCGCATTTCGAATCGCGGCTGCATCGACCATATCTCCTGAATTACCGCGTCGAAACGGCGTGGAATCGCGAGCTTTTCATGTTGCAACGAAAGGATTCGATCCATGGCTTTAAACAACGCGGGGAACGGTTTTTCCCCGGCGGCTTGGTATGCGTTCCAGCTCGACAGCACTTCATGCCACAACAAGGTCGCGAATAAAAATCCGGGTGAAACAGGCTTGTCTTGGCGGACTCTTTCATCGGTATTTTTTAACGCGATGGTGATAAAACGTTCGCCCAGCGGCTGTTCCAGAATAACGTCGAGCATCGGCAATAAACCGTGGTGCAAGCCGCGCGCGCGCAGTTCCACGACGCAAGCCAAAGCATATCCCGACAATAGCAGCTTCAGCATTTCATCGAATAAGCGCGACGGCGGCACGTTTTGTAACAATGGCGCTAAGTCGCCGATTGGCTTTGCGGTTTCCGCATCGATTTGCATATCGAGTTTCGATGCCAGGCGCACGGCGCGCAGCATGCGTACCGGGTCTTCGCGGAAGCGTTGATCCGGATTGCCGATAATGCGCAGCTTTTTTGTTTTGATGTCCTCAAAGCCATTCAGGTAATCGAGAATTTCTTCTTTGATAGGATCGTAAAACAATGCGTTTACGGTGAAATCGCGGCGTACCGCGTCTTCTTCCCGGCTGCCGAAAACATTGTCGCGCAATAAGCGGCCATGCTGATCGGTCAATTGGATCGATTCGTCGTCGTCATCGTTTACGGTAGACCCTCGGAAAGTCGATACTTCCACCGTTTCAGCGCCGCACATGACATGAACCAAGCGAAAACGTCGCCCGATGATGCGCGAGCGCCGGAAGAGCTGCCGAACTTCTTCGGGCGTTGCGTTCGTCGCGACATCGAAATCTTTCGGTGTCAATCCCAACAGCAAATCGCGCACCGCACCGCCGACGATATAAGCGGAAAAACCCGCTTGCTGGAGATTGCCGGTAATCTTCAACGCGCAAGGCGTTATCTGGTTTGCACGAATGCGATGTTGTTTATTGGAAACGATACGTAGCTTCGCAATCGATTCGGAAGCGGGTTCTTTGCGGCTGAATACCTTGCTGAGAAATTTACGGATCATTGCGCTGAGTTTGAAAACATCCGGCGGTCAGTAATTATATAATTAAATTATAGGGTTAAAATGGCGAAGCCAGCCGGTAAGCCGGGTTCTGTCGTGGACAGTCATTCCTCTAGATGCACAGTTGCCTGTACATTCAAGCAACCTACCCGCAGGCTCCGCGAGCCGCATCATCGCCTGCCTATTTGGTCTTGCTCCGGATGGAGGTTGCCGCGTTTCACCGTAACTTAATACGCTCGTCTCTGTGGCCCTATTCCTCGCCTCGCGGCGGACGGCCGTTAACCGTCATCCCGCTCTGTGGAGCCCGGACTTTCCTCCCCTTGCGTTCGCGATGAACGGTAAGCGGCGACTGTCTGGCTGACTTCGCGGGCTATTTTATCATTTGCAGCGGTCGCCGTTTCGACAAAACCGATTATTTGATCAGCATTGCATTGATTTGCAATAGCCGGTCTTCATCCAGCTCGCCTGCTTCGGCGCTGAGCCGCAGCCGCGCCATTAAATAACTGTGATAAGCCTTGGCTAGATCACGCTTGGCGGCGAATGTTTGTTGTTGCGCATTGAGTACGTCGACTTCGGTTCTGACGCCGACCTGCTGCCCGAGGACGGTTGAATCCAATTGGGTTTGGCTCGATTTCAATGCCTGCTTGAGCGCATTGATTTGCGCAATGCCGTTGGTGACGTTCAAATATTGCTGGCGGACTTGCAGGATAATATTGCGCTTGGTATTTTCCAGATCGTTCAATGCTTTTTCTTGCAACGCCAAAGCTTCCCGCACTCGGGATTGCGTCGAAAATCCTTGGAATATCGGCACATTAAGCTGCACACCGATCGATTTGGAAACCAGATCGATACCGCGTCCGGTGATTGCGCCGCCGACACCGGTCTGGTCGCTGTATTGCGCAACCAGATCGACGGTTGGGTAATGCTGCGCCCACATTCTTTTAACTTCTTGTTGCGCAATCTCATACGCAGCTTTCTGGATTTTCAGCGAGAAGTTTTTATCTTCCGCAGCGTGTACCCATTCTTCCATGGTGGCGTATTGCAATTTGGCCAGATCGGCGGCGACGTCGCGCGTACCTTCAAGATGGTCGGGAAAACGGTCAATAATGCCTTGCAGTGTGCGTTTTTTGATTTCCAATGCGTTGCGCGCCGCAATTTCCTGCGAGATTATCAAATCGTGGCGTGCTTGCGCTTCGTTGGTGTCGACAATCGTGGCGGTACCGACTTCAAAGTTTCGTTTGGCCTGGGCGAGCTGCACCAGAATCGCTTTTTTCTGCGCCTCGGCGACTTCCACATCGATTTGCGCATCCAGCGCATCGAAATACGCTTGCGCGACACGCAAAATCAAATCCTGCGCGGCAACGATGAATTGCGCGTCGGCGCGGCCGACTTCGTTTTTCGATTGCTGGTAAATGATGATGTTTTCCATCCGGAACAGCGGTTGCGTTGCCGATATCGTGACACCGCGACTGTGAATCGTCACTGCTTGCGGGTTGATAGTGCCTGCGCCGGTGAAAATATTGTCGGCATTTACTTGCTGCTCGGTACGAAAACCTGACAACGTAACATTGGGAAGTAAACCGGACCTGCCTTGCACTAATTTTTCCTGTGCCGCCTGATGCGCCGCGCGTGCAGAACGATATTGCGCATCCTGCGTCAAGGCTTCGTGATAAATGCGCATCAAATCGGCGGCTTGCACCGAAGCATGTCCGATCATCGATAACAATGCCGCTAAAAAAATGCGCCGCGTTTTCATAACGATTCCCGGTAATTATCGGAAACCGGATCGTCGGCAATCGAGCGATTGCAGCACCGGAAAAGACAACCGATATTACGAATACTCAAAAGGAAAACCTTACCGGCTGACGAGCGTTGATGAGCGGTGCCGTGCTGGTTTCAAACAAATTTTCGGTGGTGAATTCACCGGGCGCGACACAGGTAACGATCAATGCTTCCATTACCGGATCTTCTCCGACAATAGCAAATAATCGTCCGCCGGGATTCAGGCTGTTTTGAAAAGCATCGGGCAAAACCGGCGTCGATGCCGTCAAAACGATAACATCGTATGGTCCGTGCTGCGGCCAGCCCTGCGCGGCATCGCCCAGTTCCAGCGTAACATTGGCAATGCCATGCGCACGCAGATTATTTTCCGCCATTGTTTTCAATTCGGGGATGATTTCAACGCTGTAAACATGTGCGCCTTTTTCGGCCAATAACGCAGTCGTATAGCCGCTGCCGCTGCCGACTTCGAGAATTTTATCGGTTTTATTGATATGCAGTTCTTGAACGATGCGCGCTTCCATTTTCGGCGTCAGCATTACTTGGCCGTGCCCCAAGGGAATTTCCATGTCGACGAAAGCCATAGCACGGCTTTCGGCGGGGACGAATTCTTCGCGTTTGAATTTATACAATAAATCCAGGACGGTATCGTCGAAGACATACCAGGGGCGAATCTGTTGCGCCACCATGTTAAACCGGGTTTGTTCGATATTCTCGATATTCATTTCTAATCCGTATGCTTAAATTAAGGTAAGACTTGCAATTATTTCATATTTCCATTAGCTTCACAGCATCAGCTAGGGGTCCGTTTCCGGAATTTAAAAGTTCCGGGAGACTTGGGTGACGTTAAAATCCGAAGTTTTACAAGATGAGTAATGCGACATTGTAACGGAGTTTGGATTTTTATCGGAACCCAATCGGTGAGAAAGTCCCTTATTACCTGACGCGGATAATGCCGCCGTAGGGAAGCTGGGGTTCATCCTCCCGCTCTTTATGGCATTTATTATTAAGGAGCACATCAATGAGCATCACCGTTTTAAATCAAAAGAATTTTTCCAGCGCCACCGCGCAAGTCGATCAAGCCGCCGTAAAACCGCTACCCAACTCGCGCAAAATCCATGTACAAGGCTCGCGCGCCGATATCCGGGTGCCGATGCGCGAAATTCGCCAGAGCGATACGGCAACCAGCATGGGCGGTGAAAAAAATCCACCGGTCTGGGTTTACGATACTTCCGGCCCGTATACCGATCCGGCGGCCAAAATCGATATCCGCTCAGGTTTGCCGACAGTGCGCGAACAGTGGATCGCCGAACGCAACGATACCGAAATTTTAGCCGAACACAATTCTGCGTACAGTCAGGCGCGCCTGAACGATCCCAAGCTGGCGGACATGCGTTTCAATTTGCAACGCCAGCCGCGCCGCGCCAAGACCGGCTTGAATGTTTCGCAAATGCATTATGCGCGCCGTGGCATCGTTACACCGGAAATGGAATTTATCGCCATTCGCGAGAATCAGCGCGTCGAAGCGTTCAATGCGCAACATCATGAGTTATTGACGCGTCAGCATCCGGGGCAGGATTTCGGCGCATCGATCCCGAAAACGATCACGCCGGAATTCGTGCGCTCGGAGGTTGCGCGCGGACGTGCCATC
>SXJH01000206.1 GCA_005779435.1 Nitrosomonas sp.
GTAAGCGAAATTTCCCAATCGTCCCAGGAACAAGCAAACGGCATCGACCAGATCAACCAGGCGATTTCTCAAATCGATGAAGTAACGCAGCAAAACGGGCAATTGGTGGAGAAGCTATCGACCTCCAGTCGGGATATGACCGAAAAAGTCAAAATGATCGCCGGACTGGCCGATCAATTCAAATAACGCGAATCCGCCCGCAGCCTCAGCAAGCCGAAGTTAACCGGTGTTAATTTCGGCTTTTTTTATTTCACCGATCGCTCTGCAGTTTTGCGGAATTTGCCCGATATTTGTTCCTGACTCAGCTACAATACGGGTGAATTTTTCGGCCAACGGCAGACCTGCAAGCTTCAAAACCGGTGCTGCTACACAAAATCAGCAGAATCTTTATGAGCGAAGAAAAAAAAGCACTCGATTTCGACTTCGACCAATGGTCCAAGATCGCGCAAACGGAACCGGAAAAATTCGAAGCCATGCGCCAGCAAATGATCGACGATTTGATCGCACAGGCTCCGGATCATCTCAAACCGCGTATGGCGGGTTTGCAGTGGCAAGTGGATCAAATCCGCAACCAAGCCGGTCATCCGATGGCCGCTTGCTTACAGATTTCGCAAAAAATGTGGGCGCATGTTTTGAGCGAGAACGGATTGCTGGACATACTCAAGCAGCCCAGAAAAATTCTAAACTCGATGGAAAATACAACAACGGCGAAAGTGCTGTCGTTCGAACGCCCGAAAACCGGCAAATAAGCCGGTTTCCGGTATCAAACTCAAACTCCGCCAATCTCAAAGGTGAAATACGATCATATCCGCCGTAATGGCGTTGATATTGACACCAACCAGCTCTATCGTTGCCGCACCGCCCACGAATTCGACGGTAAAGCCGTTATTGCCGTTGTCGGTCACTTTGGTGATGTAGGAAACCAATTCGGTCAGCGTATGGATGCCGAGTATGCTGGAATCGAAAAACAATCGATCTCCTTCGCTTATACTGAAATCAGATATTTCGAAGTGTCCGGCACCGTAAAAACCAAAAGTATCGGCACCGCTGCCACCGCTTAGCCTATCGTAACCGTCGCCCGCACGCAAAATGTCGTTGCCGTCGCCGCCAAACAATTTCTCGGTTCCGGATTGACCGTCCAAATCGTCATTGCCGGCATCGCCTCTCAATATACCGTTGCCGGCACCGCCTTTCAGTACATCGTTACCGGCACCGCCCTCGATTTCATCGTGCCCGGCGCCGCCCTGCAAAATGTTGTCCAGATCGTCACCCGTGATCAATAAATCATTATCGTCGAATCCGGCGGACCCCAGCCCTTCAAAAGCGATGCCATCGATAAATTTAATTGCGCCTGAACCCAAATTCGGGCGAGGGGATGTATTCACTGCCATAATATCGTCTCCTGAAAAATCTCAACAATAATGAGAATGATTCCTATTATAATTAATATTGATTAAAATGCAATGCCAAGTTATACAACAAACAATCCAACCGATTGGCAAATAGAGAAATTATCGCCGTGACGCTTGAACGATCGCTATTGAAGGCCAAATCGCACATCGCAGCGGGGCAATTCAACGCCGCCGATGCGATTCTGAATCCTTTGAAAAACGAACACCCCTTATCGCCGGATGTCGCGCGGCTATGGTGCTCGCTGGCCATGCGCACCGGACGCGCTGCCGAGGTTCCGCAATACGCGGAAAAAATCTACGCGCAAACCGAAAGCGATTTTCACAAAGCGCATTGGGCGCATGTGCTTGGCACCGCGCATTTCATGTTGCTGAATCTGTCCATGGCGCATACTTGGTTCACCGATGCCTTGCAGCGCTTGATGATTTTGGCCAAAGCAGGAAAAGTGCCGCCGCAAAAAGAAAAAGCCAAGCCGCAGCATCCCGGCGACAGTCTTTTCGCCTCCGGCAAAGCCGAGCAATTGCTCTGGTCGACCTGCGCGGCATTGGCCAAATTGAATATCCCCGCATTTCCCTATGCAGGGACTTTATTGGGTTTGATTCGAAACGGCCGTCTGCTCGAATACGACAAAGACCTCGATATCGCCGTGTGGATGGAATCATGGAACGCCGGTTGCACGGCCTTGGAACGATCCGGCTGGGTCAGGGCGTCGATGCGGATCGAGTACGCCAATTACCGCGACTATATACACCCGGAACTCGGCATCACTTTGGACATTTGCGGCTTACAGCGGCAGAAACAACGCATTACCGGCGGTTTTGCATTGCCCGGATATCCGGACGATTACCAGCGGGTTTCCGTTTTTCCGCCATTCGACTTGATACCGCGACACACCGAATATGGCGCAACCTGGTTTCCGCGCGAACCGGAAAAAATCCTGACCGCGTTTTACGGCGATTGGCGCACCCCCAACCCCCATTGGGACACCGTGGTTTCCGCGCTCAATTTGGAAAACTTCACGCTATTGGTGCGCTGCTATGCCTACCATCGCCTGGCGCAGCATTGGCTAACCGGCAATCTGGACAAAGCATGGCGTTACGCACACCAGATCGCGCTGAAAGATCCGGACGACATCATCGCCCTGCGCAGCCGGCAGTGGCTGGAACGCGCCATGACGCGATTGCAACGGGAAATCCCCGTGTGGCCGAAGCACCGGCGGCAACAGCGCGTCTACACCCGCATGGTGGCGGATTTATTTCACCAAGGCCATATCAATTTTCTCAAAGCCGCACGGGCGTTAGGCACTCATTTGACCGTCTGCGTGGTTTCCGACGAGCGCGTCGTGCAAAACAAGGGAAAGTCGCCGGTAATGACACAAGCCGAACGCGCGGCGGTTGTTGCCGCTTGCAAATACGTGGATGCCGTGGTCACCGAAACGCCGGAAAAAGTCACCCCGGAATTGATGCGGCAGCACGGTTTCGACATCTACACGTTCGCCTGCGCATCGGAGCGAGAACGCCGCGACAAATACAAACTGTGCGAAGAGTTACCGGCTGAAATGATCCGGGAATTGCCCTATACGCCGGAGATCTCGACGTCCGATCTCGTCAAGCGCATTTTGGACGGCGCAGGAATCAACGACGCTGCGCAATAACCATCGCGCCGACTTACTCTCCCGGTTGCAGCATAACCGGCACCTCGACCGTTTCATTTTTGCGCAGCACCGAGACATTGATCGTCTCGCCCACTTTAAAACCGTCGATGCGCGACATCAGCTTATCGACGGAATCGACAGCCTTACCTTCAATCGCGACGATAATATCGTTGGCGATAATGGCGCCCTCCGGCGTTATCGTCGCGCCGCGCAACCCGGCAGCTTCCGCAGCCGATCCCGGACCGACGCTCAGAATCACCACGCCCTGCACTTTCAAACGCTCGGTCAAACGCTGATTGAGTTTGCTGTCCACGGTAATACCCATCGCCGGACGAATATATTTGCCGCGACTGACGATTTGCGGCACCACGCGATTGACCGTATCGACGGGAACGGCAAACCCGATCCCCGCGCTGACGCCGCTCGGGCTATAAATCGCGGTATTGATACCGATCAGACGTCCGGCGGAATCGAGCAGCGGGCCGCCGGAATGGCCCGGATGGATCGCCGCATCGGTTTGAATCAAATTATCGATGGTGCGGCCTTCCCCGCCGGGCAGCGAGCGATCCAGCGCGGACACGATACCGGTCGTCAACGTCCAATCCAAGCCGAACGGATTGCCGATGGCAAATACCTTCTGCCCGACTTTCAAGTCATGACTGGTTCCCAAAGGAACCGGCCTGGGGCGCTGAAAACCGATGCCGATCCGCAGCACCGCAATATCGTGCGCCGGACTTACGCCAACCAGCGACGCTTTATAATCGCGTCCGTCGGCAAGCCGCACCGTGGCCTCGCTGGCACCCTTGATGACATGAAAATTGGTGATGATATGCCCTTGATCGTCCCAAATAAACCCGGAGCCGGTACCGCTCGGAACGGAAAAAATGTTGCGCGTCCAGGCATCCATGACGCGCTGGCGGGTGGTGATGAACACCACCGAGTCGCGCGAGTTTTCAAACAACTCGATGGTGCTTTTTTCATCCTCCGCGAGATTGCCGCGCGGCTGCACCACGCGCGGCGCGGCATTTTCCTGCCTATCGCCGCCGGAGAAAACCGAATGCAATGCATCCGGAAAGTAGCGATAAAGAAAACTGTTAAGAAACAAGGTCAGAACGACCGCAGCGACGGCAGCCCACAGCAAGCGGGACACGAATCCGTTATTGAACATGAAATAATTCCTCTATTTTTTATCTCCGGAAACGCTGAATAATCGGCTGCACAAGCGATCTGCCGCGCCGCGCGGCACCCGGAAATTCGCCTATCGCCATGTTCAGTGTTTCCCTCTCTTATTTGTTGACGGCTTGCACCCAGCGCACCAGATCGTGTTCGCTCATTGCGCCGGATTGCCGGGCGATTTCCCGGCCGCCCTTGAATAATACCAATGTCGGAATACTGCGAATGCGATAGCGCATGGCCAATCCCTGTTCCTGCTCGGTATCGACCTTCGCCAGCCGCACGTACGGTTCCAACATCGCGGCCGCCTTGGCAAAGGCCGGTGCCATCGTACGTCTTGGCCCGCACCACGGCGCCCAGAAATCGACCAATACGGAAATATCGTTATTGCCGACATGGCGGCTGAAATACGCCTCCGTCAGCTCGAGCGGCTGCCCGGTGAATAATGCCCGATGGCATGCGCCGCACTGCGGCGATGCGCTTAATCGATCGTCCGGCACGCGATTGGTGGCGTGACAATGCGGACACACAATATGTAACGGCATGGCGTTGTTATCCTTGTTCTCCGGTATGTTGCGTTTCTATTTCCAAACGGGCGCGCAACGATTCGATCTCCTCCATCAAATCGGCGACCAAACCGGCCAATTCCGGATTGCCGTCGAAATCCCGCTCAACCGCGATCATTCGTTTGATCCGCATGAAGCTGCGGCTATCGAATTGCCATGTGTCGGGATTCGCATCGATGAAATCGCCGCCGGATAATAAACCCCATTGAACGCGCGCAATGACCCATTCACGGCTCACCCTGCAGCTTCTTGCCAGTTCGTCCAACGTGAGCATGGCATCTTCAAGCAAAATGGCATCGATTTCTTGCGACATAATCAGACTCCAAGATGTTGACGCGGATTGAACGCAAGCTCCTGCGCCATGGTTTGGTAAAATACGCGCGCTTTTTCCGTCGTTGCGGGCGGCAACACGACCTCCAATACCAGATACAGATCGCCGGGCGTTGCTGCGGGAATGCCTCGTCCCTTCAAGCGCAGCTTGCGGCCCGTCTGGGAATTTTCCGGCACGCGCACTTCAACCGCACCGTCCGGCACCGGAATTTTAACCGTCGCCCCCAGCGCGGCTTCCCATGGCGCAATCGGCAATGCGGCATAAACATTCTTGTTTTCAATCCGGTAGCGGCCATGCGGCTTGAACTGCACTTCCAAAAACAAATCTCCGGCAGCTTCCCCGCCGTGACCCTGACCGCCCTGCCCGGCCAGCCGGATCACTTGCCCGGCGTGCACGCCTTTGGGAATGCGCACATTCAGCGTATGTTCGGCAAGTACGGTGCGCCCTTGAGCGTCGAGCTTGGGCATGCGCAAGGTCAAACTGCGAGTAGCGCCGTGGTAACTGTCCTCCAAATCGAGCATGATTTTAGCGTGATGATCGTCGCCACGCATCCGGTGATGCGCATGCCGCGCGCCCGTACCCATTTGCCCCCGGAACAATTGCGAAAAGAACTCGCTGAAATCGGCTGTCTGCGCGTCGCCGGATCCCTGTCCCCTGAATTCGAAACCGGCATCCCAACCGGGCGGCGGCTGAAAATCGCTGCCGGCTTGATAGCCGCGCTGACTCAACTGATCGTAAGCCGCGCGTTTCTCAGGATCGGACAGTACCGCATTGGCTTCGTTGATTTCTTTCATCTTCCGTTCCGCGTCGACTTCCTTGGAAACATCCGGATGATATTTGCGCGCCAGACGACGAAACGATTTCTTGATGTCTTCCGCCGTGGCATCGCGCGCCACACCCAGCGTTTTGTAATAATCCTTGAATTCCAAATCGATTCCCCTTGTTTATCGCGCCAATGGCACAGTTTCCCGAACAGATGGGGTTTAGCGCCGGTTTATCAAGCCGCCTCAAAAAGGCCCGGTAATCTCAAACGTCACGCCGTCTTCGCTGCGCCCCGTCGGCCCGCGCTGCGAACTGAAATACAACCGCGAGCCGTCGGGGCTGAAGGCCGGTCCGGTTATCTCCGAACGGTCGTGCCCCACCACTTGCAGCAGCGGCAAGACCTTGCCGCCGGATAAAACCACGATTTGCATGTCGCCGCCATCTTCCGCAACCAGCAATTCACCGGCGGCATTGGCGGTAATATTGTCGACACCGGTCAACACCGGCGCGACATGCAATGCCGCGTTATAGACGACGCCGAGATGCTGCCGCGCCACGTCGTAAGCCCACACGCGATTGTCGCCTTTGGTGGTGAAATAAACGATGCCCCGCTGATACCAGATTCCCTCACCGCCTTTGAATCGGACGCTGCCGGCAACTTGCTTGCGCATCGGCGCTTTCTCCGCCAGCGGATCGGGCAGCGCATGCCAGCGCACCGCCCCCACCCGGCCATCGACCACTTCCATAACCTCCAAAAAACCATCGTCCAGATCCGGGTTTCCGTCGGCGTCGAACGAACGCGCCGTGTAACGGTATAAACAACCGTCGGATTCGTCTTCCGTCAGATACAGCTGTTTGTTCAGCGTATCCACCGCCACCGCCTCATGCCGGAATATGCCCAAAGCGCTTCTGAGCCGCGCCGCTTTTTCCCCGAACGGATCGCATTCCCATACCCGGCCTTTATCGACCTCCTCGCACGACAACCAGGTTTGCCACGGCGTAGCTCCGCCCGCGCAGTTGCGGTCGGTCTGCTCCAAAACGGAATACGCATCGGCGATGCCGCCGCGCGCGTCGAAACGGATAGCACCGGCGCCGCCTCCCCGATTATCGATCTCGCTGTTGGATACATACACCCACCCGCCGTCCGGGGCTGCAAACACCGCACCGCCATCCGGCGCGGCATGCCA
>SXJH01000207.1 GCA_005779435.1 Nitrosomonas sp.
CATAGTAATCTGCAAAACTTAAGCTCATAACGTTCATAACATTGAATAATAACGTTATTATAGCATTTTGCGGGAGAGTTGGGGGAATTTACCGTGCAAAGGTCTCATGTAAAGCATTTCCGGGAAGTTTAAACAATTTAACAAAGTTATTCGTGGTTGCCGTGGCGATGTCGCTTAAATCGACCGCACGCAAGCGGGCAATTTCTTCGGCCACATGACGTACAAACGCCGGTTGATTTTGTTTGCCGCGAAATGGCACGGGAGCCAGATAGGGAGAATCGGTTTCAATCAGTATGCGATCCAACGGGGTTTTTCTGGCAACCTCTTTCAGCGCCACCGCATTCTTGAATGTGACGATGCCGGAAAATGAGATGTAAAAATTCATTGCGATTGCTTGCTGCGCCACTTCCCAGCTTTCGGTGAAGCAATGCATCACGCCCCCGACTTGCGCGGCATTTTCTTCCTGCATAATGCGCAAAGTGTCTACGGCAGCTTCTCTGGTATGAATAATCAGCGGCTTATTCGCTTTTCTGGCTGCGCGGATATGCTGGCGGAAACGCTCGCGCTGCCATTCCAAATCGCCTTGCAGGCGAAAATAATCCAGTCCTGTTTCGCCGATGGCGATCACTTTAGGATGGTCGGCCAGTTTGGCAAGCTGATCGTCGGTAGGCTCGATTTCATTCTCGTAATCCGGATGCACGCCGACCGAAGCGTATAAATTATCATGCGTTTCAGCCAATGAGCGTACGCGCGGAAAATCAGGCAAGTTGACGCTGACGCAAAGCGCGTGCGTTACTTGATTGTTTCGCATATTCAGTAACAGTGCGTCCAAATCTTTGGCTAAATCGGGAAAATCGAGGTGGCAGTGCGAATCGATAAACATATCAAAAGAATTTAATGGTTAACGTTTGCCGCGATAAGCATCCGCCCAGCAATTAGGGGTTTCGAATACGCGCACATGTTCTAATTGCAGATGATTGCCGTAACTGTCCTGGTAAGCTGCATCCAAAATATCGAACGCGATCAATGCCAAATTCTCCGCTGTCGGCTGCACATCCAGCACGATGGTTTTATGATCTTCAATCGATTGCAAAAACTGCAATACCTTGGTATCGCCCGAATAGACCAGAAACGCATGATCCCATCGGTCGACCAGTACCGATTTGGCAATTCGCTTTACTTCGGAAAAATCCATCACCATACCTTGCTGCGCTACGCCTTCGTCGGCGATAATACGCCCGGATAGCGTTATTTCAATGCAGTACCGGTGGCCGTGCAAATGGCGGCACTGACTGTTGTGCGTCGATATGCGATGCCCTGCATCAAATTCCAGCCTACGCGTGATTTGCATACGAACCGATGAATTAAAAAATGGAATTGTAACATTGCAAGTACCTTCCAAACTATTGAATACCGTTGATCATAGTCGCGATAACGTCGGTCTGACGTATGTTTATCCCGTGGTGTCTCGCCGTGCGGGAGGAGTTTCTATCGGTATCAATTTGAACCCGAACAATGCATGCAATTGGCGCTGTATCTATTGTCAGGTGCCGGATCTCAAACGAGGTTCCGCGCCGCCCGTCGATTTGAAAAAACTGGAAGCCGAGCTGCGGTATTTTTTACATGAATTGATTGACGGCGATTTCATGCAACGGCATGTGCCTCCCGAAGCCAGGAAAATTCACGACATCGCATTATCGGGCAACGGCGAACCCACCAGTGCGGCGGAGTTCGATCAGATAATCGAAGCGATTGGTCGTGTAACGAAAGATTATGCATTGCCTGCCGATTTGAAAATTGTGCTGATAACCAACGGCAGTTTGATTTACCGGGCTAACGTACAAGCCGGATTAAAGCGGATGGCCGCGTTGAACGGTGAAGTTTGGTTTAAGTTTGATCGTGCGTTGCCTAAGGAGAGGCAAAGAATCAACAACACCTATATCGGCTTAAAAAAAATCCACTCGCATATTAAAATAGCGGCGGCGCTTTGCCCCACTTGGCTGCAAACCTGCATCTTCAAGATCGATGGATTGCCGCCTGGCGAAGAGGAAATAACGGCTTATTTGGGTTTCTTGCAGCAATTGATTGGCGATGGAATTCCTATCCGAGGTGTCGTTCTTTATGGGCTTGCGCGCCCCTCCTTGCAACCCGAGGCGGCACGGCTTTCCTCCATTGATGAAGATTGGTTAACTGCGCATGGCGCAAAGATAGGTGCTCTGGGTTTGCCGGTAAAGCTCAATCTGTAGCGATTAACATGCCGTTCCGTAACGGGAAAATGATTTGTTTCTTATTTGCAACACAGAAATTTTTTTGATATTAATCAATAATAATAGATTATGTAACTGATATATTTAAACAAGTGGCAAAACGAAGGTAAAAATGGCGTAAATAGAGGCATCTTATCGATGATATGAGCAGAGCCTAATCACATATAATGGCGTCTCATATTGGTCCGCAAAAACAATACCATAACAAGATAAATCATTCCGAGTTCCAGTTTATTAATCCACAGGAGTTTTTTAATGAAATCATCAAGCATTTTTTCTTTTTCGGCAGATTCTTTTGCCGAATTAAAAGTGCATGGAGTAAAAAGCATGCAGCATAGGTTATTTCAAGCAAGTTTGTGTTGCATCGCTATTATGTCTCTGGCTTTCCAAGCGCATGCGACCAGTCCTGCGGCTGCTTCAACGCCGACAGCGGCTTCGGCTCCGGCCGCTGCAAATCAAAGCACAGCCAGCGTGGTGTTTGATCGATCCAAGGTGCCGCCGGTAACGCCGATGCCGCGCCCTGGTTTATTTATGCTGCCGCCTGCAGCCCCCGGCTATTTTTCCTTCTGGGATTTGATGACCGGTAAAAAAAGCGAAAAACCGCCAGTCGCTCCTTACGCGCCATTTGCATTATTGCCGACCTCTGCCTCCGATATCGATTTTCGCTATTTGGATACGCCAGGACATGAGAAAGATGTCTTCGATCCATTGAAGCGGATTCAGTTGGGTAGCGATTGGTTGTTGTCTTTTGGCGGTAATTTTTGGTACCGCTATACGCATGAGACGGATAGCCGGTTAAATTCTGCCGACATCAACAACGATTTCCACATGTTGCGTACAAGATTCCATGCCGATTTATGGTATCGCGATCGAGTGCGTCTGTTTGCTGAATTCTTGGATGCGCGCGCTTTCGGCTCCGAATTGCCGCCATTGATAACGGATAGAAATCATGCCGATTTGTTGAATTTGTTTACCGATATCAAAGTAGCCAATGCCAACAACGGACCGGTTTACATCCGTGTCGGCCGCCAAGAATTGCTGTACGGTTCGCAACGATTGATCTCAACACTGGATTGGGTTAATACCCGAAGAACCTTCCAAGGTGTGAAAGCGTTCTGGCGTACTGCCGAGTGGGATGTGGATGCATTCTGGGTGCGCCCGATGATTATCGAGAAAGGCAATGTCGATAATTGGGATACGCAGCAAAACTTCTTCGGTTTATGGGCAACCAATAAACCAAAACCAGGTCATTTGATCGATCTGTATTTCCTGAGTCTGGAAAACGAGCGTAATCTCTCGGCTGCCAACGTATTGGCAGGCAATATCCTGCAAGGCAATTCTCATGTACATACGATGGGCGGTCGTTTAGCCGGTAATGTCGATAATTTCCTGTACGAATTGGAAGGTATGTATCAATTCGGCCGACGCTCCAATATGGATGTGTCCGCATTTGCTGTAGCGACCGGTGTCGGCTATCGCCTGCCGTTGCCGATGAATCCTCAAGGCTGGATACGGTATGATTTTGCTTCCGGCGATAGCAGGCATACCGACGGCAGAAGCAACACCTTCAACCAGTTATTTCCGTTCGGCCATTATTACATGGGCTTCTTGGATCGTATCGGACGTCAGAACGTGCACGACATCAACGCACAGTTCACATTGCATCCGATGCCGTGGATTACTTTCATAACCCAATACCATCGGTTCTATCTGGCCAATAACCGCGATTATTTATACAACGCGGCTGGCCTGGCGACTTATCGCGATGTCAACGGGCAATCCGGTAGTCATGTGGGCGATGAGCTTGATTTTCGTTTAAATTTGCATGTTAATCGCCATCAGGATGTGTTGCTTGGCTATTCGAAAATGTGGACGGGTGAGTTCCTGAATAAACAAGCGCCGGGAATAAATCCGGATCTCTTCTATATTCAATACAATATCCGATTCTAAGCTTGTTCGACGAAAAAACACCCCATGCGCTTTGTGGGGTGTTTTCCCTATTGATACAGCGGCAATCTGCTGATTAGATTGTGCGGTATTTTATAATTTCATAGCATAAAACTTAAATGGACGAACAATCCAGTCTGTTGACATTGTTTGTGAGCAGCTTTCTCGCGGCAACGCTTCTTCCCGGCGGATCCGAGGCTGTTTTGGCGGGAGTGTTGCTGGCTTTTCCCGAACTGCATTGGCAAGCACTGATACTCGCCACCGTCGGCAATACACTCGGCGGTATGAGTTCTTATGCCATCGGGCGTTTTTTGCCGGATGAGCAGGCATTACATGTGAGATTGGGGAAGCACGCACAGAAATTGGAGTGGGTGCGTCATCATGGCAGCCCGATTCTTTTGCTGTCGTGGGCCCCTATAATCGGCGATATATTATGCGTTGCCGCAGGGTGGTTGCGCACCAATTGGGTGTGGGCCTTGTTGTTCATTGCGCTGGGAAAATTCGCACGGTATTGGGTGATTGCCACGGCTATTTCTTGATGGATAGCGATTAATCCCAAGCGATGGTTTTTATAAAGGTTTTCATAAAATAGTTCCGAATTTTATAAATATTTGTTAAACTACAAGATGTAATTGAGATGGGCTTTGCAGCCCATTTTTTATTTGTGGCGGAGCTATGGTACTGGAAGAATTGTTGGAATCGACTCTAAAAGGGATGGGATACGAGTTGATCGATGTGGAGCAATTGGCGCACAATAAATTAATCCGGATTTTTGTAGATAAAGAAGGCGGTATTACGATTGATGATTGCGTGACGATCAGTAATCACTTGAGTCGGTTGTTTGCGGTTGAGAATATCGATTATGGCCGATTGGAGGTTTCGTCGCCCGGAATGGATAGACCATTACGCAAAGAAGCGGATTTTGCACGTTTCACAGGGGAAGTGGTTAAGTTGAAGTTGCGCGTTCCGCTGCAGGGGCAAAGAAATTTTGTGGGAGTTTTGCGGGAAATAAATAATGGCATAATAAAACTTGATGTGGAAGGCAAACTGCTAGATTTTGAATTGAGTAATCTTGGAAAAGCGCGTTTGGTTCCAAGATTATAGATATCCTAAGATAATTTGGCTGGAGGATTATGAGCCGCGAAATTTTACTGTTGGTTGATGCATTGGCGCGTGAAAAAGCTGTCGAAAAAGAAATCGTTTTCGCAGCATTGGAGTTGGCATTGGCATCTGCCACCAAGAAACGGTTTCAAGAAGATATTGAAGCGCGCGTTTCCATTGATCGAGTGACGGGAGATTATCAATCCTTTCGTCGCTGGCTTGTCGTGGAAGACGGTGCTGTCGAGCATCCGGAGCGGCAAATTGCCTTGAGCGATGCAACACAAGCGGATTCAAGCCTGCAAATCGGAAGCTATCTTGAAAAGCCATTGGAGCCGATCGAATTTGGACGTATCGGTGCGCAGGCGGCAAAACAAGTTATTTTTCAGAAAATCCGCGATGCGGAACGCGAGCAAACACTCAACGATTTTCTCGAAAGAGAAGAATATTTGATTACAGGCACGGTTAAGCGCATGGAGCGCGGCAACGCCATTATAGAATCCGGGAAAATCGAAGCGGAATTGACTCGCGACCAAATGATCCCGAAAGAAAATTTGCGCGTAGGCGACCGCGTGCGCGCCTATTTATATAAGGTTGATCGTACGGCACGGGGACCGCAGTTAAAGCTGTCCCGCATTTCATCCGAATTTCTAACCAAGCTCTTTGAATTGGAAGTTCCCGAAATTGAGGAAGGTTTGTTGGAAATCAGGGCGGCGGCGCGCGACCCCGGATTGCGCGCTAAAATAGCCGTTAAATCGAACGATCAACGCGTAGACCCGATCGGTACTTGCGTCGGCATGCGCGGTTCCAGAGTGCAAGCGGTCATTAGCGAACTTGCCGGTGAGCGTGTCGATATTGTGCTGTGGTCGGACGACCCTGCGACTTTTATTATCAATGCGCTGGCGCCCGCTGAAATCAGCAGCATTATGGTTGATGAAGAAAAGCACAGCATGGATATTGTGGTGGACGATGAAAACCTGGCGCAAGCGATTGGACGCGGCGGGCAGAATGTACGTCTGGCTTCCGAGCTAACCGGCTGGGAACTTAATATCATGACCGTGGAAGAATCTAAAGCCAAGCAGGAACAGGAAACATCGCAAATCTGCCAGCTTTTTATGCAAAAATTGGATGTGGACGAGGAGATTGCCGAGATTCTGGTACAAGAAGGCTTTGTTACCTTGGAAGAAGTTGCTTATGTGCCGTTAAATGAAATGCTGGAAATTGAATCATTGGACGAAGAAACGATCAATGAAATACGAAATCGCGCGCGCAACGTGTTGCTGACGGATGCTATCGCTACCGAAGAAAAGGTCGAGCATGTTGCTGAAGATTTGTTATCGCTAGAAGGAATGGATATCGATATCGTTAGAGAATTAGCGGCGAAGGGAATTAATACGCAAGCCGATTTGGCTGATTTGGCCACCGATGATTTGGTCGAAATGACCGGAATCGATACCGAACGCGCCAATCAACTCATTATCAAAGCGCGTGAACCGTGGTTTAAGTAACTGAAATAGTATCATAATAATACAATCGTGTTTTTGGTGTTATAAAAACTCCTTGTGGTTTCGAACGTTGAAGGGTTATTGATGGCTCAAATGAGTGTGGAACAATTTGCTAATGAACTGGGTTTGCTGCCAGCGGTTTTGCTGGAACAGCTAAAGGCTGCCGGTGTAAGGAAAATGCTTGCAGAAGACAGTTTGACAGAGCAAGACAAAGCTCAATTGCTTGATTACCTGAGAAAAACGCATGGTACTACAGAGGCAAAAAGCAAAGTCACTTTGACACGCCGACAGACCTCGGAAATCCGCAAATCCGATAGCGCCGGACGGGCGCGAACTATTCAAGTCGAGGTCAGAAAAAGACGCGTACTGACAAAACCAAGTTTGATCGACAATGAAGCGCCTGCAGTGGACAGTGAAGTGCCGGAAGTTGTGGGTTCCGCAGACAAGGAACCTGTCATCGACGCGGGGCAATTGGCGCTTCGCGATGAAGAGGCAAGAAAGCAGGCGGAATTAATTGCGCGTCAGGCCGAGGAATTCAAGCAAAAGAAAGAACGTAAGAAAACCGATCTAACCGGATCCGCAAAGAAAAAAAATACCGAAACGGAAACCGCCGCCGAGGGAGTGGCACCAACGACTGTGCCGACAGCGCAAGAAACGGCGGAATCCAAGCTCAGAGACGAGGCTCAGCCGGTCACAGGGAAAAGCGCGGACTCCGGCGGACCGGCAAGCGACGCGACTGTGCATCATGGTGTAACCGATGGAACCCTGCATAAACCTGCGTTAAAACCGGAAGAAAAAGCGGAAAAAAAGAAAAAGCAGGCGAAGCAGCAAGTTGTATGGAAAGATGAAAGCACTAAAAAGCGTAGCCTGAAAGCGCGGGACGATATTTCTTCAAGACAAGGCTGGCGCACGCGAAAAGAAAAACATAGCAAGCCTGCCCATGGCGAAGAACAAAATGCACACGGTTTTTCCGCACCGACAGAACCGATCGTTCGCGATATTGCCGTACCCGAAACCATTTCCGTCGGTGCGTTAGCGCAGAAAATGTCAGTCAAAGCGGCTGACGTTATCAAGGTATTAATGAAAATGGGCAGCATGGTAACGATCAATCAGATGCTGGATCAAGATACCGCCATGATTGTCGTTGAGGAAATGGGGCACATTGCAAAATATGCCGAACTGGATAATCCGGAGAGCTTTCTCGCCGACAATGAAGCATCTCCAGTCGAAGTGGAACTGGTGCCGCGTGCGCCTGTAGTCACCGTAATGGGACACGTCGATCACGGCAAGACTTCGTTGCTGGATTATATCCGGCGCAAAGCTCTCCGTCGTCGGGTGACTGGCTCCTTCAGAAAAGGCCGCCAGACAGGTGTCGATGATGACCGCGCCAGCCTCAACCCCTTTCATCTGCACCATGCTGGCGAGTCCTGCGGTGGCA